>CASDSC010000111.1 GCA_949283215.1 uncultured Alistipes sp.
GATCGAAGCCATCAACAAGCCGAAAGTCAAGGCGTTCATCACCGCATCCCTCCAATCGAAACGGTGGGTACGGATACGAACCGGATTACCGGGCAAAAAACGGTAACTCAACAGAGCGGCCGTAATCCCGATCGGAAGATTCACCGCAAACAACCACGGCCACTCAGCTACCGACAAGATGGCCGATGCCACAGCCGGACCTGCGACAGAAGAAACAGCCACAATCGTAGCATTGATTCCCAACCCTTTACCCAACTGTGATTTAGGCCAGATAAAACGGATCAAGGTTGTATTGACAGACATAACAGCCGCGGCGCCGAAACCTTGCGCCACACGTGCCAGCACCAGACTCGCCAGCGACGTGGAAAATGCACAACCGATCGACGACAGGGTAAACACCACCAACCCACTAACATACACCTTACGGTACCCCATCACGTCACCCAACGCCGAAAACGACAAGAGGGACACCATAATTGCCAACTGATAGGCATTAACGATCCAGATCGAATCCGATGGGGTGATTCCCAACTCATGCCCGATAGTAGGCAGAGCCACATTGGCGATCGCACCGTCAATCACCGACAAACTGACTCCGAAAGAGACGGCAAGAAAAGCCCAAAAACGTTGCGGCATCGGAAGCCCATCCCCTGCGGACGCCTGATGCACACACATATTGCTACCATTTTTCATACCTCGCAAAATTAACAGCCCCCTATCAGAAAGACAAGTTTCCGAAAAGAATAATTAACTTTGGGCCATGGATCCCCGAGATCCGGCACATTGACTTGCACTGACACTGAATATACAGTACCGGTTTCCATGCAATTCCGCACACCGATCGACATAGCGCCGTACGATTTCAAGATCGATTATACGACCCCCGGATTACTGGTGGGGTCTTGTTTTGCCGATCGTATCGGTATGCGGATGCAAACATTCAAGTTTCCAGTCACAACCAATCCGTGCGGCGTCATGTACAATCCGTACTCGGTCGCCCATTGTATCGAGATGCTCGAAGATGGGACGGCCCGAACTCAGGATGAATTGCAAACGGATGGCGAGCGCTGGTTCAGTTTCGATTTTCACGGTTCACTGGCTGCGCGGACACCCGAAGAGGCAATCAGCAAAATCAACCAAGCGATACAAATCGGTCACGAAGCACTCACCCGAGCCGACTATCTCGTACTGACCTTCGGGACCGCATGGATATACGAAATCCGCAAAACAGGCCTTCCTGTAGCCAATTGCCATAAAATGCCGGCATCCACTTTTGCCCGTCGCCGCCTGTCTGTCACTGAAATCGTCGACCGACTCGCACCACTAATCGACCGACTGTCCGAACGAAGGCATGTAATACTTACAGTCAGCCCAATCCGCCACCTTAGCGACGGTCTACAGGAAAACCAACTCAGCAAAGCGGTTCTCCGCGTCGCCATTGACGAACTTACGCGACTCAATCCTCGTACGGTCTATTTCCCAGCCTACGAAATCATGAACGACGACCTGCGTGACTACCGGTTCTATGCAGCCGACATGACCCACCCGTCTGAAATGGCAGCGGACTACATTTGGGAATTGTTCAGCAAAACCGTATTCGACGGCCAGACCCAAGCGACAATGGCCGAAGTAAACCGTATCGTAACTGCCGTAGCCCATCGGCCATTCGACCCGACAAGTCCGTCGCATCGCAAATTCAAGCAGGCGATGTATCGGGCAACGGCAACTCTCAGCGAACGGCATCCCGAAATAGACCTCTCCGCAGAACTCAAATATTTCGCATCATGAAACAGAGACATACGATAGTCTGCCCACAATGCGGCACCTCGGTAAAACTCCCCTGGCTCTGGGTCGTGGGTGTCGAGACTGTGTTCCGTTGTCCTTCCTGCCGTCTTCCGTTCAAAACAGGGTACAAAACAGGCGCCGCTCTGTCGGCTTTAGGCCTCGCTATCGCATTCACCATCGTACAAATCGTCGTCTTTCTGTTCAGTCCTTACCTGACGATTCCAGCCATCATTGCCGCTATTCCGCTCTGGATCGCCATTGCCTCACGAATGCGTCGTGCCGTCTTGATCCGCCGAGCGACAAAACGAGCGTCACAACGTACCCAAAAGAATTAAGAAAAATTTCTGCAGATCGCGAAACACGCTCCTTTCGATCAAAATTGCAAGAACTTTTATACCTTTGTCCCCCGATATCGGACCGGCTGTTGCCATCCCTCTCCGATAACCAGAGAGTTTGCCCAATACGCCATTTAAACACACAGGCAACAAATTCATAATTTGTTACTTACATTTCGTATCAGGCGATTCATACAAATGGTTCTCGAGACAAGGGCCCTTCCAGTAATCCGATACCGTACACTTACATATAATGAAGAAACCCATGAGAAAATTCGCAATACTCAGCCTGATCGTATTGATGGCAGGCCGAGTCGAAGCCCAAAGCGAAGCACCACGCCTGGTCGTCAATATAGTCATCAGCCAGATGCGTTATGACCTATTGAACAAATTGCACGACAATTTTTCGGACAATGGATTCAGGCGATTTCTCGACGGCGGGATGAGTTTTTCCAATGCCGACTACAATTATATGATGACCACTACGCCTGCGGGACTCGCCACACTCACGACCGGAGCCAATCCGTCAACCCACGGAGTAAGTTCAACACGGTGGGTCGATCTAACAACCAGCAAAATCAGCTCACTGATCGAGGACCCCAACGTCAACGGCCTCGAATGCGATGCTGAAATCGGCAAATATTCGCCCCGACATTTAACCACGCCCACCATCGGTGACCATTTAGTATCGAACCACCCTGCCAGCCGGTCTGTCTGCATTGCGTCCGACCCGACTTCGGCTATTGTAGCAGGAGGCTTTACCAGCCATGTATATTGGCTCGATTCAAGCCGTTGCAGCTGGATCTCGAGCGAGCACTATTTCGACACTCTTCCCCAATGGGTTACCAAATATAACAAAAACCGAGTCACCGATTATCTGCTCGAATACCAGTGGACTCCCAGCCGGCCAGTTTCGACCTACAAGAATCCTACATGTACACTTTTCGAAATCGAAAGCGAAGAACCCAGCAAACTCAAAAAGCTCTTGTCATTCGATTTCTTACGCAAGCAGTATGTTTCTCGCAACTTTTCCCGAGTCCTCTACACCCCGGTCGGGAACGAATTGGTTGGTGAATTTGCCAAACAAGCCGTCATCCACGAAGAATTAGGCAAAGACGAAAATCCAGACTTACTCACAGTCGTTTTCGACACGCCCCGCTACGTTGGCGAATTGTTCGGCCCGGAATCAATGGAAACCGAAGATCTCTATTATCAGCTGGACGGTGTGTTGGCCGACCTAATCGATTTCATCTATTCACAAACCGAACCCGATAAGGTCGTACTCATGCTCACATCGGACCACGGAGCCAGCGACACCTATGGTGACGACAAAAAACTTCCTATGGGCCGATTCAATGCAGCGCAGTTCCTTGCGATTATGAACGGATTTATGATCGCCCAATACGGAGCCGGCGACTGGGTCGTGGATTACTGTGATCGGCAGATTTTCTTGAATCGTCCACTGATGTTCTCAAGCGGACTGAGTATCGAAGAGGTACAGAACCGTGTAGCGGCTTTCGCCTTACAATTTCGGGGCGTAGCACATGCAATTACCTCAACGGCATTACAAAACAGTTACTTCGGTGACGGGTACGGTGAACGCATCCAAAACAGTTTCTACCCACGGCGTTCGGGTGACGTGACCATCGATCTGATGCCAGGATGGATCGAGTTAGTTGACAACCAACTGTCTCGTTCAGGTTCTATGTACCGTTATGACACCCATGTACCGCTTATTTTCGTAGGCAAACAGATTCCGGCAAAATGCATCACTCGACCAGTCGACATGACCGATGTTGCTCCGACACTCGCCCATATCATGAGACTGTCCCCGCTGATCACCGCTGAAGGAGCCGCAATCGAAGAGGTAGTAGAAAATTTTACTTGGTAAAAACGAAACGAAATTTCCATCCGTTCGTATAATAACGGAGATTAAAAACCTTTATGGCAATGACCACTTCAGAAATACAAGATCAGATAATTGACGAATTCTCTGTATTCGATCAGTGGCTCGACAAATACGACTACCTGATCGAATTGAGTAAGGAGCTCCCCATGATCAACGAAAAACATCGTACAGATCAATTCGTCATCAAGGGTTGTCAATCACGAGTATGGGTCGATGCCGAAATGCGTGACGGCAAAATATACTACACGGCCGATTCGGACGCTATTATTACAAAAGGGATTATTGCCTTGTTGATCCGAGTACTCAGCGGACGGACACCCCAAGAAGTACTCGACACAGATCTCTATTTCATCGATCGGATCGGTTTACGCGAAAACCTTTCGCCCACCCGAGCCAACGGTCTGGTAGCCATGATCAAACAGATGAGAATGTACGCCCTGGCCTACCAGAGCAAAATGTAACACGACATGACAACACCGCAGGAAATTTTGCAAATTGAGCAGGATATTGTCCTGACGTTGAAAAACATATACGACCCCGAGATCCCGATCAACGTATACGATCTGGGATTGATTTACGATATCGAAGTCGAGCCGGGCGGCATTGCGACAATCCGTATGACCCTTACTGCTCCGAACTGTCCAATGGCAGATCAACTGGTTGAAGATATCAACGAAAGTGTCGGTAAAGTCAAAGGAGTGACAGAAGTGAATGTGATACTGACATTCGATCCGCCCTGGGATCGCAGTATGATATCCGAGGAAGCACTGCTCGAATTAGGCATGTTATAAAATATACGCACCGCACATCTCGCCAACGGGGTAATCATCTAATCCTGACATATTGCAGGCTTCGGCGCGGATAAGCCTTTGGGTCCTATCTTTCGAGCCACGGTATTCAACGGGCACACCTATCCCCCAAGCATCCTAACGAAAAACGTGCGGCATCACCTGTCATGCGCTTTGCTTTAATACAATAAACCCATTCGCGTAAACCTCACCCAGTCTCTAACCGTCTGACATATTTTATCCTGATCTATGGAACGCCCCAAAGACGAACGCCGCTGGAAGGTGATTCGGAGTGAATATTTACACCGAAAACCCTGGCTCACTGTACGGCAGGAATGCGTCGAATTGCCCAACGGTAATCGCATCCCCGAATATTACGTACTCGAATATCCCGATTGGGTCAACATTCTGGCTCTTACGCGCGACAAGCAATTCGTCCTCGTCCGGCAATACAGGCATGCCTATGGACATACCGACTACGAATTGTGTGCAGGGGTATGCGATCCGGAGGATAGCTCTCCGCTGGAGGCAGCGCAACGAGAACTGCGCGAAGAGACCGGTTACGGGAATGGCGTATGGCAAGAGTTCATGACTATTTCGGCCAATACTTCGACTCATACGAATCTGACTCATTGTTTTTTGGCCACCGATGTCGAACCAGTCGTCGCACGCCATCTCGAAGCGACGGAAGACTTGAGCGTTCATCTGTTTTCCCTTGAACAACTCAAGGACCTACTAAAACAGGACCTCATCAAACAGTCATTGATGGCCGCCCCTTTATGGAAATATATGGCCGAAAATCATCTATTCTGAACAGGAAGCGACAAACAACCTATATAACTGACTGCGACCAAAACAAAAGAGAAGCCTCGCAATTGTGCGAGGCTTCTCTTTTTCATATAGAAGTCCGATTACTCCGCGAGAGGAGTCACCGATACATATGATTTACCTTCAGCCTTTTTGCAGAAAGTAACTGTTCCATCGACCAATGCATACAACGTATGATCCTTACCCATCCCTACGTTAGCACCTGCATTGTGCACCGTTCCGCGCTGACGCACCAAGATATTGCCGGCTTTGGCAAACTGGCCGCCGAACAACTTTACGCCGAGTCGTTTGCTTTCCGACTCACGGCCGTTCTTCGAACTACCTACACCTTTTTTATGTGCCATTTTCTTTCGATTTTAATCGTTATGCAACAATGTCTTCTACCAAAAGCTGAGTCAAGTATTGACGGTGTCCGTTTTTAACCTTGTACCCTTTTCTGCGTTTCTTCTTGAAAACGATCACTTTGTCGTCTTTCAAGTGGCGAAGAATTTTAGCTTTCACTACGGCCCCTTCTACTACAGGTGTGCCGACCTTAACCTGACCGTCGTTGTCTGTCAACAGGACTTTGTCGAAGCTCACAGAGGATCCTTCATCCCCTTGAAGACGGTTGACATAGAGCTTCCGACCTTTCTCAACCTTGAATTGATGGCCTGCAATTTCTACAATTACGTACATTCAAATAAGTTTTTGAAACTATTTTGGATTGCAAAGGTAATGACAATTCATAAAAAAACAAAACTTAGCCTTTCTTTTTCAAAAAAACAATCTCTCCCCTGCAATTTAACCCGACACAACGCCTATCATCCAATTTATACCACATAAAGACATAAAATACATTCTATTTCCGCACATCAAACACACAAACAAACAATTAGAAATCAACAACTTAAAAATAAAACGCTGATTTACAAGGTAATACAAATAATTTACATCGCCCCACTTTTAGGCCACAATAAAACGCTATAAATTTTTCATTCTCAGAAATTATCCCTATCTTTCTGAATAAGAAAATATGACAAGGCCCCGCGAAAGGTTCCTAGTTAAATATCTCATATTTAAAATCACATAATATATGAAAATTTTTGTATGGTGTCCCGATCGGCTGATCGGAGGATTGGTAGCACACAGGCTGCAAGCACAAGGCACAACAGTCGCCGATGCATCCTCCACCACAGAACTATACGACAAAGCGTCAAATCACGACCCTGAAGCAATAATTGTTCATTACAAACGCCCCATCACTGATTATTGCGACATTATTCATCAGCTAAAAAAAGATCACACGGTCGAAAAACATGCCGTATACATCCTTTCATGGGTTCAATACGAAGAGACCGTAATCGAACTGATCAACGCAGGGGCAGATGAATACATGACCTTCCCGCTAAATCTCGGTCGGCTGCTAAACAAACTAAACACAAGACTCACCCTATGACCAACACTATACTTTCACTGACCCTGGTCGCTTTTTCAGGAGCCCTCACGGCTACAGTTTTTACCTTGATTGCCGACAGGCGCAAACATAAAAATTTATTCGGAACCGATCTCACCAACCCCAAACTCGCTCTCACATATAGTAACGAGTTATACAAATACCTCGATTCACCCGACTACAAATACCATCCATATCTCCCTTCTCTCAACAAGTATACAGGACGTTATACCCTCACCACTCTCATCGTCGATTTGATGACTCACCTCAATGGTGAAGAACGATTACGTCTTCAGACACTATTTCGCGAGTCAGGACTCGAAACCATGCTGTGCCACGACATATGCACCGCAAAGAAAGATATCACCCGAGCCAAATTACTCCAGTTTTACAGCGAAATCGTCCCGACATTCGATACTCTAAAACAAATCACAGGATACCTCTCCAGCGACAATACAGATGTTCGCCTACACACGTTACTTGCACATATCAATTATTGTCCAGAAAAAACAGCAGCCCTATTAGCAAGATATCCACACGATTTACCCCAAGCAGGACAAAAATGTATCTGTCAACTGCTGGCTGCAAGGAGCGTTCCGATCATTCCTTGCTGTGAACAACTACTATCCTCTGACAAAAAGAACTGCATCTTACTTGGACTCAATATAATCGCATATTTCAATCTCACCAACTACCAAAGCAAACTATCCAAATTTATCGACAGTCTTGATCCCAATATCCGTGACCATGCACTACGGGTCATGATTGCGATCCGGTTCAATAAAATTGATAGCGCCGTATTTCGCGCATTGAACCAAATGGACGAAAAGGAACGCAAAAGATTTTATCGCATGTTAGTACGAGCCCATTTTTCAACCAACATTCTGAGCAGTTTCGCCCACTTCGAAGGAGACTCCTCATTGGGAATATATCTTAGCCAGATGATTTCCGGTCATTCGATC
Organism: uncultured Alistipes sp.; assembly: GCA_949283215.1. GTDB lineage: Bacteria > Bacteroidota > Bacteroidia > Bacteroidales > Rikenellaceae > RGIG1874. The sequence continues at coordinate 8,040 of CASDSC010000111.1, forward strand.
CCCCTTCACCCAAAAGCCGTTTCAGCAAATTAACAACCAACACACAACGAAACGTCGATTCACCACTCACCATTATGCCTATACCCACACTTATTTTTATTATTTTCACTTTGCTGACCACCGTCATAGTTACGATCATAGTCTTCAAAGGAATCTTTTTCATTCGTCAAAATCGGCACAACAGAAATCTTTACCTTACACCTATCACCCGCCACAACCAAACCTCACTCGACACATATATATCCGTAATCGTGAAGGGCACAGGCTCCATACCGGACCTCGAACGTTGGCTCTCCCTCAACTACACAAATTACGAACTAATCTATATCTGCGACTTCGACCAGATTCCGGACAAATACCAATTACTCGCCCAATACCAAATGATCCGTAACAGTTATGTCGGTCCAACCGAATTAAACTGCAATCAGAAAATTCGAAACATATTCACCTCACGTAACCCACGATACAAGCGACTCTTAATGGTCGATTACCATACCGGCCCTACCCACCAATTATTCAATTGCGGCGCCAATTTGAGTAATTATGAATATATCTTCTGTGCCGACGAACAAACCCACCTAACACCCGACACGCTCAAACGTTTGGCGGTCGAAATCGAATACAATCCTGGCAAACAATTGTATGCCGTCCGATGTTTTCATTCCGACGCTCTGGATGCTCCAATCTCCGCACGTCTCGACAATCAAATCGACATGCTTTGCCATGGAGCAGGATTCGACACATACGACGGACACAAAGGATTCCGCAACGTATCCGTTCTATTCAAACGAGAAGCTCTGATCAGCGCGGGAGGATTCCGAAGCGACTATGGTCATGATGCCGAATTACTTCGACGCCTCACCTACCTACCCGACTACAAACCGGAATACATTACGACAATCCCAGAAATACTGACTTATAGCCGCCCCCGGACAGGACAAAAACACGAACACAAAATCTCCACTCCCGCGCTTACTCTCAAAATAAGTTTTTTCATTATAATCACCGGCATTGTTTTCTTCTTGGTCTACCATACGCTTGCCCATCAATGGAAAACGGTGATAACATTGACCTGGCTCTGTATCTATCTTTACATATACTGCCTGACAATTGCCATTCTCAGTTTACGCATCGACGAGCCCATTCGGAACAAAAAAAATAGAACTTTCGACCCAGCAATTGTTTTTGGCATATTAACATATCCCATACACTACACATGTCACATGTTACGGCTTAAAAAATTTCATTAATCCGTAATTCTTTCCTATCTTGTAGCAAAATTTGCATGGCCATGTATATCGTCAACACATCGTTCATGGTCGATCCTGCTATGCACCAACAATGGCTCGACCTGATACGCAAACATTATATTCCGCTGATCATAGAACGCGGGTATGCTCGCCCGGTATTTTCCAGACTCATCACTGACAGCATACCCGAACATTTCACATACTCGATCCAAGTAGAAGTTCCTGACATCCCTGCCTACAATACGTTGACCCAGGAAATATTCTCCGAATATACCGAAATTGCAGGTCCACTGTTCGGAGACCGGGTTCTTTGGTTCACCTCACTGCTCAAAAAAGAAGATTACTAAACCCCGGGAAAACATGCGCAAATTCTTGCTGGCCATTATCTTTTCGGGACTGTTCATCGCCGCGACGGCGCAAACAGCCACCTATACCACCCATATCGACATTCTTAAAGGAGAACAATGGTGGGGCGTTTTCGTCAACGGGAGCCCGGGAGAACCATTCAAAACACCTTTCAAGGTCAACACCGCTACATATGATGCAGCCTGTCTGATGACACCGTTCCTGGTATCATCAGCCGGTCGGTATATCTGGAGCGACTCTCCAATGGAGATCGAATTTACCGGTGAACAATTCACTATTACGTCCAACAAAGAAGAAATCAAAGCTGAATCGGGTGGCCGCACCTTGCGGGCAGCCTACATGCTCTGCTGTCTAAAAAATATTCTCGGAGGAGATCAAAACAAGGCATTACGGACCCCAGCCCCAGAATTTTTCACACTCCCCTTGTACGATACACACACCGAAATGGCCGGCACACCAGACGCCACATCTCTGATTGATTACGCCGGGCAAATCACACAGCACGGATTTCCCGCGGGGATATTACTGATCAGCGACGGATGGCAAGCCCCAGACGGTTCAATCGAATTTGATCCGGTCTATTTTCCCGATCCGAAAGCAATGGTCGATAATTTGCATGCCCAGGGATTCAAAGTCATGTTGACAGTCGTACCGTACGCTCCGGCAGCCGGACGTAATTACCGCACAGCACGTGGAGGTGATTTTTTGTGTGAGACTAATGGGCGTCCCATGGTGATCCAGGACCGGTCAGGATACCATTTATGCTACGATTTGGGTAATACGGATGTCGCCACACGTTTTAAAACCGCTATAGACAGGCTGAAAACTGAATACGGGATCGATGGCTTCCTGTTTGATTGCAGCGCCGTAATCGGTCGTTTGAAAGAAGATCGTCTAGCCGCCTTTATGGAAGGCTGGATACGATTAGGTGACAGGATCGCCTTATGCGAATATGCTCCCGGACTCAATCAAGCCTTTACCCCCTACATCAATTGTTTGACAACAGACCATCCTTTCGACTGGGAATTCCTCGCAACACGGCAAGCCGACATTCTGTCTGCAGGTCTGGTCGGCTATCCGTTTTGCCGAATGACACCTCAAGCTGAAGCAGAACGAGCTACAGACCCGCAACTAATGTTGCGCAGTTTACAACAAGCGGCCGCCATGCCAGTGATGCACGTTTCGTTTGCACCATGGCGCATAGCCAAAGGAGAAACAGAGCTCGAACCATATCGAGAAGCTATCAAACTCCGGCAACTGTTTGGCCCCTATATTGAAGAACTTGCAGGGGATGCACTCAAATCGGGCGAACCGATGCTACGGCATATGGATTATCAATTCCCCCGCAATGGGTTTTCCGATTGCACGGATCAATTCATGCTCGGTTCACGTTACCTGATCGCCCCTGTGCTCGACTCAACAGAGAAACGGATCGTACGTTTTCCCAAAGGCGTCTGGTACAGTCCCGACGGACAACGTTACAAAGGCCCTGTCGTCAAAGAGGTCTCTGCACCCCTCGGACAACTACTCTATTTCGAACAACAAACAAAGAACAATCGATAACCGGCCGACAACACGCTCTAAACCTATTGCCATGCTGAACCAGGAACAAAGAGAATACTTGCTGACCAAGGCCTATAACGCCGCACTGCGCGCCGGTTCGCGCATACTCGACATTTATAACAACAGCGACGATTACGTCATCGATATCAAAAGCGACCACACGCCCATCACGCTCGCCGACCGCGAGGCCCACACATTGATCAAAGAATATCTGGGACAGACCCGCATTCCATTGCTTAGCGAAGAAGGTCGCGATCTTTTGTACGAAGAGCGGCGCCGATGGGATCTGTTTTGGATGGTCGATCCGCTCGACGGCACCAAAGAATTCCTCAAAGGGAACGGGGAGTTCACTATCAACATCGCCTTAATGAGTGACAATCAACCGGTCATCGGCGTCATTTACGTCCCCTATATCCAAAAGATCTATTTCAGCGACCGAGAGATCGGAGCATTCCGCAAAGAACCAGTCGCCCCCGATGCAAAGGCCGAATACGACTACGCCACCATTTTCGACCAAGCAGTTCGTCTTCCATTGACACAAGAGTCCAACAACCCACCAGTTGTTGCCATCAGCCGTTCACACAATACGGACGAAACGTTTGCCCACATCTTCCGATTCAAAAAACAATACCCCAAGGCTCAAGTGATCGAACAGGGAAGTTCTTACAAACTGTGCCTGATTGCAGAAGGATCGGTCGACTACTATCCGCGTACCTCATTTACCTATGAATGGGATACCGCAGCTGGACAAGCCATTATTGAAGCCGCCGGGGGAACGATATGCGAACTTAGCATGGATCAGGAAGGCGAGGCTCTCACTTATAACAAACTGAGCCTTCACAACCCGAATTTCGTATGCCGTAATAAATTTATGATTAAATAATAAGAGTTCATCTCATATTTTGGACCGTTTTTCATACCTTTGCCGTTGAAATACGATGAATAACATGGAAAAGAAAAGAAGAATCGCATTGGTTGCACACGACAACATGAAGCGTGACCTTGCCGAATGGGTAGATTGGAACTGGGAAATTCTGTTGAAACATCACCTGATCTGTACGGGCACGACAGGGCGTATGGTTGCCAACACATTGATGGACCGCAGAGGTTCCAACAATCATGGTCGTTTCGACATAACACTGCTCAAATCGGGTCCTCTGGGTGGAGACCAACAATTGGGTTCACTGATCGCCGAGGGGAATATTGACATGCTGATCTTCTTTTGGGATCCGATGCAAGCCCAACCGCACGACGTAGATGTCAAAGCGTTGTTGCGTATTGCCACGCTCTACAACGTACCTACAGCTATCGACCGATCGAGTGCCGACTACATGATCTCTTCCCCTCTGTTCGAAGGCGAAGAATACCATCCTGTAGTCAAGGATTACAAATCCTATATAGAACGTTCACTCGAAAAATAAGAAGACGAATAAAATCAGTCATAAAAAAGAGAATCGAAAATATTCGGTTCTCTTTTTTATTCATTACTACAGGAGGGATTTATTTCATAACAGATCTGGCATACCCCATTTATCCCTTGCCATTAGAATCAAATTATTTCCAAAGCAATATTGCGACCTATCGCCCCCATCGCCACAAAACCGCCTCTCGGCCATCTTCCACTCAAGAAACAGCTATGCAGAAAAATTAGAATACTCCAATCCTCGACACCCCATGTTCATTCTCACAGGATTCCTCAGCATCCCTCCACAACACCTCTTTATCCTCCTCTTCTCCCAAATCAGCGAATACCGGCAACATGTTCAAACGCTCTTTGCTTCATACGCTCAGCTCGCTTACTGCTTTCCGGGTGAGACGAGAACCATTGCGAAACCCGACTAGCCAACTCATCAGAACCACCAGCCATTTGGTCGATTTTTTCCAGAGCCGATGACATGGCATACGGATTATATCCGTGGCGCACAACAAAGTCAAAACTGTAATCATCGGCAGCATACTCTTGTTGTTGAGAGAATTGCGCAGACACGAAACTATTGACCAGTTTATCGACCTGCAACGAGGTCAACTTCTCCAACGTAGGAGTAGCCCCACCGATCGCCGTGGTGGCAGCCTCTGCATAATAAGCACGCTTCATCGCATCTTTTGTGTCATTATGCCGCACATGACCTATTTCATGGCCAATAATCGCCACCAACTCTTCATCAGTCATCACATCCATCAACCCCGAATAGACGCGGATACTGCCATCGGCACAAGCAAACGCATTGATCTCCGGAGTCATATAAACCTCAAAATTGAGATTCAGTCCGTCTTCCTGACGAAACGGGTCGGTCAACGCCCGCAATCGGGTCACATATTCACTCGTATCGACAGCCATTGTATGTTCACGGTCCGATGCCTCGATAAATTCACGAGACATTTTCACTACCTGAGCATCTGTCAACATAGCGCCCTGAAGAGCCATACCGGCAGCCTCGACCGTCCGCCGGTTCAACAACAGTGACGAACATCCGCAACAGAATGCCGCCACACAAAACAAAATAATATATCGCATTTTCATATTGTAAAACTTCGTCTATATCTTACCATTTATCAGTTTGACATTGACACTCAAGATACCGTTACGGCAGGTTTGCGGACACGGTAAATCATTTCACGACGCAAACCATACAAAGCAACCTCTTCAGGATCGAGATGCGACACATAGTCGATCTCATCGACCTCGAATCCGCATTCAGCCAAACGAGCCGGATAATCGCGTCCGAATTCCCGCACATGATCCTTTTGTCCGAAATGACGCAACCGCTCTTCCGGGGTCACAATCGAAGAGTCCTCATAAGTCACAGCGCGGTCATAATTGACCGGCGACAACACAATTCCCCATCCTCCGGGACGCAACACACGATACAACTCACGCAATGCAGCACGATCGTCCTCGACATGTTCAAGAATATGATTGCAAAAAATCACATCAAACTCATCCGACGCAAACGGAATCTTTTGTACATCCATTTTAACCTTAGCCAGAGGAGATTCCAGGTCGGCCGTCACATAGCGATCTCCCAACAGACGTTCAAGCCGACGGATATAGCAACGCTCCGGTGCCACATGCAACAAGCGGGGTTTATCTTCGAAGAATGTAGTTTCGCGCAGCAGATAAAGCCACATCAACCGATGGCGTTCCAAGGCCAGACAGTGTGGGCAGAGGGCATTCTCCCGAGGTTTCACATAACCGTACGGCAGAAACTTGGCATAACGGCGTCCACACACCGGACACTGCACCCGATCCCCGGCATAAAACAGGCCGAGCACCGGCGTGACAAAATGCACCACGCGCTGAATATATTTTCTTGGAACCGAATTAAGTACAAAGCGGATCAGTTGTTTCATCCCAATCTCTAATTTTATGGTTGTCGCGCCTCATGACCGAATAGTCAAGACAGGCACACGACGTAAATGTAGTATCAAAATCGAAGATAAAAAACTCCGGCACAGTTATTTCTCCACCGATTCGGTCTCAGGATTCAAAACCCGCGCCACATCCTCTTCGGCCTTTCGCAACTTCTTACGACAGAGCGACAACAATTCGGTCGCCCGTTTGACCTCGGCAGCCAACGTATCGACATCGAGTTCGTCGCCATTGAACCGCGCCAGAATCTTTTCGACCTCGGCCATCGCCTCGGCATAAGTCATTTTATTTTTTTCCATTATCGGTAGAATTTATCGTAGCCTGCGCACGCCCGTGCCGCATTGTAATCTCGACACGATCCCCCGGATTCAACATTCGACTATCGGTAACCGCCCCGTCCGCAACACGGACAATCGAGAATCCCAATGCCAATATCCGATCGGGGCACCGCGCATCGACACGTTCGCGAGCCATCTCAAGCCAGGTGGCACACCGAGACAGCAAGGCGGGGACCCGTTCGTGTAATATTTTGTCACACTGCTCGACCTGCCCGCTTCGAGTACGCAGCAGATCCTGGGCGCGATGTATCAGAGTATCGGAAAGTCGTTCAAGCTTCAGTTCAAGACGGTGTGTCAATTGAGAAGCCATTTGCATCAATCGGAACCCGGAAGTTTGAAGACGTTCACGCTCCTGGTCGAACAGGGTTTCGACATATTCGTCGAGCTGCTGAGACAACGTATCGAGATAACGGTCCGTCTCTTCCATTCCTTCGACCAACCATCCGGCCACGGCCGTCGGCGTTTTCAGCGAAGCATAGGCCACGAGGTCGGCTACACTCTGATCCTTGTCATGGCCGATACCCGTCACGACGGGCAGTGGAAATTGTGCCACATGATTGCATAAACGATAGCTGTCGAAACATCCGAGATCGCTCTGCGAACCGCCTCCCCGGATCAACACTACCACATCGAACTCATCGCATCGTTCCCCTATACGGTCCAATGCCTCGACGATCGACGCTTCGGCTTCATGTCCCTGCATGAAGGCATCAAACAAGGTCACCTCAAAACGATAAACACTCCGCGCAAGTTCCTGTACAAAGTCCCGATAGCCTGCCGCATTACGCGACGACACGACGGCAATACGCTGCACGACCATCGGCAATTCGAGTTCCCTATTCATGTCATACACACCCTCTTCCTGCAACCGGGCAATCGTTTCACGACGTTGACGTTCCATATCACCCAGCGTATACGTCGGATCGATATCGACGATTTGGAGCGACAGACCATACAACTCATGGAACGACACCGACGCGCGAACCAGCACCTGCATGCCCACAGCCAGGGGTGTTCCCGTAGCCGTCTCGAAATAGGAAGCTATAGCCCCGTAGACGCTACGCCACATCACAGCACTGACTTTGGCTCGCGGCACATGATTTTTACCCCCCTTCTCGACCAATTCAAGATAACAATGGCCCGAATAGTTGACTTTCATCTCACTGATCTCGGCCGTCACCCAGTACGGCAACGGGTGAGCCTCGTCGATACGCGTACGGATCAAATGCGCGAGTTCGGAAAGCGTAAGATATTTCGATGCATCTGTCGGCATAATCGAAGCATGGAACAACTCGTGCAAAGGTACGAATTTTTCGGAGTGTTAGTATCTTGAACGAAGCGACGCTACCCTGTGAAAAATTATTCGGGAAAAATCGCTATCTTTGCCGACACAAAAAAATAAATGCCATGTCCGACAATAGCATACTCTCACGCCTCGACGGTCTGAAGATCAAATACGAAGAGATCGGTCAACAGATGACCGACCCGGAAATCATTGCCGACGTCAAAAAGTTCGTCGCTCTCAACAAAGAGTACAAAGAACTCGAGCCGGTAGTGGCCGCGAGCGAAGAGTACCGCACGGCATTGGCCAATTTACAGGAAGCCAAAGACCTGTATGCGACCGAAAAAGACGAGGAGATGCGGGAAATGGCCCGTGAAGAGATCGCGTCACTCGAACCTCGTATCGAAAAACTCGAGGAAGAGATCAAATTGCTGTTGATCCCCAAAGACCCACAGGATGCCAAGAATGCCATTCTCGAAATCCGAGGAGGTACGGGTGGTGATGAAGCCGCCATTTTCGCCGGCGACCTGTTCCGTATGTACACCAAATATTTCGAACGCAAGGGATGGCGTTACGAAATCAACAGTGAAAGTCCTGGAAGTTCAGGCGGTTACAAAGAGATCGTGCTTAAAGTGACCGGAGAGAACGTCTACGGCACCTTGAAATACGAAAGCGGCGTTCACCGCGTACAACGAGTTCCCCAGACCGAAACCCAGGGACGCGTACACACATCGGCTGCTTCGGTGGCTGTCCTGCCCGAAGCCGAAGAGTTCGACATCGACCTGCGTATGGAGGACATCCGTAAGGATACATTCTGTGCATCGGGTCCCGGCGGACAGTCGGTCAATACGACCTACTCGGCCATCCGGCTTACGCACATTCCGACCGGTATCGTCGTACAATGCCAGGACCAGAAATCGCAACTGAAGAACTTCGACAAAGCTCTCGAAGAGTTGCGAACCCGTATTTTCAACCTCGAATACGCCAAATATCTCGACGAAATCGCCAGCAAACGCAAGACAATGGTATCAACGGGTGACCGCAGCGCCAAGATCCGTACATACAACTATCCACAAGGACGTATCACCGATCACCGGATCAACTATACGATCTACAATCTGGCCGCTTTCATGGATGGAGATATCCAAGACTGCATTGACCATCTGATCGTAGCCGAGAATGCGGAGCGTCTGCGTGCCAGCGAAGAATAACTCGGGCCTGCACCTATTACAACCCTCATTCTGCGAAGTCGTCTATACGCCGGACATAAGGAGACGGAGAATGACGCCACAGATCTGTAAAAATTACCATGATTTCTGACGAAAGCTAATCCAAGCCTCAGAATCAGGAGGCCGGACGTAAACATGCTGCAATTCCGGCTCGAGCAGAGGTCATGTAACGATGCGTCAGGCATATGCGCTCTCCTGGCCGAAGTGCATATGCCGACATCTCAGACAATAGGCTTGGAACTCGAGGGTTAGCGAAACTTAATATAGTGAGACTTCACTGGATCACACACTTTCTCCGGCCACCTCAACATTACACATTATAGAGATAACGCTTGATACTTTTCTTCGGCGTCTTTTCAAACTCATTAGGATATATCACAATGGACGAAACCTGTTCGTATGGAGCGACCATCTTGTTCAATTCCACGAGATTCTGCTCCATTACCTTAGGCAGTTCCTCATGCGGACAGCCA
>CASDSC010000112.1 GCA_949283215.1 uncultured Alistipes sp.
CTCACGACGCAGACTTTCACGGGTATCAAAATTATCCAATGGCACCTCCTCCCCGGCAAAATCGAGCGACGTTGGCAGATGAGGCACCAGCACCGCAGCATACGCCCGTTCGGGTTGCATCACGTAAGACGGTTGCGCCACTGCCTGCTGCAAAGCCGCCCCACAAAGAACGAATCCTAAAACAAAAACAGATTTTTTCATCATGTCTGTAAAACGCATAATTTTTCCAAATAGTCTGCAGCGGCCATCAGGCAATCAACACCGATCGTACCATTTCACGTAACGAAATCCAACCAAACAAATCGGCCAGGCAGACAAGAATTACAATCACCATAAAAAGGCGCAGGAAGCGGACGCCCCAACCCACGGCATATTGGGATGCAATATATGCACCCAAGATATTGCCAACTGCGTGTACCAACCCATAAAAATAATTGACCTGCCCGTTCAACATAAAGACGGCCAGAGCAAATGGAGTTGACACCAGAACGATGAATCCTTTCAAAGCATTGGCCCGCACCAGATCCATCTTCATGCTCATCATCGCCACGGCCAGAATCAGATATCCGAGACCGACATATATATATCCGCTGTAAAATCCGATCAACAGGAAAGCGACGTAATGCCATGGGCGGACCACCACAGGTGCCGTAGACACCCCACCCTCACGCAATCGGCGTTCATTGCTGAAAGCCATAAAGCCCAACACCACCAACAACACCACACCCAAACAGACACGAAATATATCCTCATCGACGGTCGAGGCGACTTGGGACCCTATAACATTCCCCACCACGGTCGGGATGGCCAATTTGAGTCCCAACCTCATGTCTAGCAATTTCTTGCGAAAAAACGTAACACACGAAGTAAAATTCTGCAACACCACGGGAACACGATTGGTCCCGTTTGCCATCGAAAGCGGCAAGCCGAGCACCATAAAAGTCGTGATCGAGATAATCGTCGCCCCACCCGCCAACGTATTGACGAAACCCACAATGATCCCTGACACAACCAGGACCAAACCAATTAGGGGAGAAAAATCCATAACACTTTTCTTTTAGTGCCGGAAACTACACGGCACAACATGCGGCTGTTTCGGCATCTGGCAAAGATACGAATAAGTCAACGGAAACAGTCAATTTCAATAGAATAGTTTATCGAATTTTCCCCAACTCACTAAAAATACAGTGTGACTGTCGGGGTCATATTCTGCTCATATTCCTACGAAATGCAAGGTACTGCGGATTTTTCGCCGAAACTCATTACCTTTACGACAGTAAAATCATCGTCCTATGTTAATTGCCGGGCATTACCATACCTTGACCATACACCGCACGTCCAGTTACGGTCTCTATCTGATCGATGAATCGAACAACGAAGTACTGTTGCCCAATCGTTACGTAACGGAACAGATGCAGCCGGGCGACACTCTCGAAGTGTTCGTCTACCACGATTCCGAAGACCGACTGGTGGCCACGACCGAACGCCCATACGCCACAGTAGGCACCGCGGCATATCTCCGCGTAGTCGACAAGACCATCCATGGCGCGTTCTTCGACTGGGGTTTGACCGCCAAGGATCTGTTCGTACCGAACCGTAATCAACTAACCGGACTAGTCAAGGGACATCGCTACATCGTCTATCTATACACGGACCAAGTGACCGGCCGTGTCGTGGGGAGCACCCGTCTTTCGGGCTGGATCCAAAATCGCGAACTGACCGTACACCCCCACGAGCAAATCGAATTGTTGGTTGCCATCGAAAACGAATATGGATTTCGGGTAATCGTAAACAACCGGCACTGGGGTATGATTTATCACAACCAACTGTTCCGTCCCGTTGCAATCGGCGACCGACTGACCGGATATGTCAGCCGTATCACCGACGACAATCGGATCGATGTCAGCCTGCAACAAAGCGGGTATGACGAAGTGAAAGCGTCGGCCGAACGTCTGCTGGATATACTGCGTGACCACAACGGTTTTCTCGCCCTCAACGACCGGAGTACCCCAGAAGAGATCGCAGCCAAAATCCATATGAGTAAAAAGGTCTTTAAACGTTCCGTCGGACGATTGCTCAAGCTGGGGTCAATCGTACTGACGGAGACCGGTATCACCCTAAAACGAGACGCGTAATCGTAATTTTACGTATCTTTACCCAGTGAAACAAGAAAGGTATGGCCAACAAACCCATTCAAAGTGCCGAGCGCGTCTCGCAACTTGACGTATCGGACAATTATGTGTACCAGCGTTCGATCCTGGCCTATCATCGTGCCGCCGAATTGGTCGAAGGCGATGTACTCGAAATCGGAACCGGTAGCGGATACGGCGTTTCCGTCATCTCGCCCAAAGTGACGAGTTTTCTTACAATTGACAAATACGAATGCGGGATCGATTTTCAGGAGCACCCGCACGCAGAGTTTCGCTGTATGCGCATCCCACCCCTGAGCGGAATCGCCTCAAACAGTTTTGATTACGTTATCACCTTCCAGGTGATCGAACACATCAAAAAAGATTTCGATTTTCTGAAAGAGATCCGCCGTGTGCTACGTCCGGGAGGAAAACTGATTATCTCAACGCCAAACAAACGAATGTCACTCACCCGCAATCCGTGGCATGTGCGAGAATATACGGTAGACGAATTCAAAAACCTCATCGGGAATTATTTCCACAACATTGTAGCCGAAGGGGTATACGGCAATGAAAAAGTGATGGAATATTATGCCAAGAACTGCCGGTCGGTCGAACGGTTCAAACGTCTCGATATTCTACGTATGGAATATTGGATGCCTCGCTGTCTGCTAAAGATTCCCTACGACATGCTCAACCGTCTCAACCGTCGCCGATTACTTGTCGACAACCGCAAACTCACCTCGACCATTACAATGAATGATTACTATTTCAAAGAGGCTGATGACCGCTGTTTCGATCTCTTTTTTATTGCAGAGAAACATTAATACACACCCCTAAATACAGCAAAGGCCAAGTCGTTGAGCTTGGCCTTTGCTTTTTATATTCTTGATGTACCCTCGCCCGGATTGTTCCGTTTGCCTGTCGCAATATCCGGTGTACTTCAAACCATGACACAATCGCTAACGAGCCATTAGGAAGCGTTTGAAGTCATCGAATGCAGCGGACATCGCCACCGATTGTTTTTGCCCCTGCATAAAACGTTGCAATCGTTCAGGAATTTCCACCGGACGACCGGTAATCCGTTCCACGGTATCCTTGAATTTGGCAGGATGCGCCGTCTCGAGCAATACACCGGTTTCACCCTCACGCAAACCCTCCTCGAGCGACCGATACCCACAGGCTCCGTGAGGGTCGAGCAAATAACCGGTCGTATCGAGTACGCGACGTATCGTCTCGGCAATCTCTTCATCGGTATATCGGAATCCAACGATGGCCGACCGTATCGCTTCCCAAGATCCCCCATACAAATCGAGAACCCGCGCGAAGTTACTCGGATCGCCTACATCCATCGCATTGGCAATGGTCGCTATCGACGGCCGTGGCACGTACTTGCCCGTTTTAAGATATTCGAGGAATATATCGTTGCGATTGTTGGCCGCGATGAAACGGGCAATCGGCAACCCCATGCGTTGTGCAAAAAGTCCTGCCGTGATATTGCCGAAATTACCGCTCGGGACGGCCACAACCAAGCGTTCGGCCAGACCGTGCCGTTTCATCTGGGCATAGGCATCGAAATAATAGAACGATTGCGGCAGGAATCGGGCAACATTGATCGAGTTGGCCGACGTAAGATGATACTTCGCATTCAGTTCCGCGTCCAGGAAGGCCGTTTTCACCAACCGTTGACAATCGTCAAAGGTTCCCTCCACCTCGACCGCCGTAATATTTTGCCCGAGCGTGGTAAACTGTTTCTCCTGAATCTCGCTCACCTTTCCTTTGGGATATAACACGACCACATCGATCCCCTCGACCCCCAGGAATCCGTTGGCCACGGCACTACCCGTATCACCCGATGTGGCAACAAGAACCGTCACCCGATTCGTTTCGCCACTTTTGCGGATAAAATAGCCCAACATACGGGCCATAAAACGAGCTCCTACATCTTTAAACGCCGAAGTAGGACCATGGAACAGTTCAAGCGACCAGATCCGATCGGTGACCCGTACGACCGGAGTCTCGAAACTGAGCGTGTCGCGCACAATCCGATCCAAATCACCTTGCGGAATGTCCTCGCCGAAAAATGCTTCCGCGACCCGGCATGCAATATCGGGCAACGTCATGGTTTCTATTTTGTCGAAAAACGACTGAGGGAGCCGTTCGATCCGTTCCGGCATATACAAACCTTTGTCTGCGGCCAAACCCTTGATTACAGCATCGGCCAACGATGCAGGCGCAACCCCTTTATTCGTACTATAATATCTCATCACTCAATTTTTTACAAACATATCCATAAATTCCTGCTCGCGCAACACACCGCACCCACCCTGCACTGCGGCTGCCTCATCATACGTTTCCACGCTATCGGGCGTTATGCCTGGATACCAGATCACAAATGGAATCGGTTGTGCAGTATGGGTCTTCAAGTAGCAAGGTGTCGGGTGATCGGGCAATACAGCCACGGCAACCGGCTCCTTCCATTGCATTACCTCATCGACGATCGGTCCTACGACACGGCGATCCAGATCCTCGATCGTACGTATTTTCAACTTGACATCACCCTCGTGACCGGCTTCATCGCTCGCCTCGATATGCAGGAACACGAAATCAGTACGGCGCAATGCATCGATCGCAGCAGCGGTTTTTCCCTCATAATTCGTATCGTACAGACCTGTTGCTCCCTCAACCTCGATATTTTCCAAACCGGCATAGACGCCGATCCCTTTGATCAGATCAACGGCCGAAATCACCGCGCCACTCGCAATACCGTACTTCTCACGGAGCGTTTGCATCTGCGGGCGGTAGCCGGGTGACCAAGCCCAAATCGAATTGGCAGGGTCTTTCCCTTCGGCAATCCGCTTCAGATTGATCGGATGTCGGGCCAACAAGGCCTGTGATTTCAGCGTAAGTTCATTGATCAAATCAGCCGTTTCTCGGGCTTCATCCGCCAGCGGACGTACCATAACCTCCCGAAACGGGATTCCCGGCACGTCATGCGGAGGTGTAC
>CASDSC010000113.1 GCA_949283215.1 uncultured Alistipes sp.
TGAACGTTTTGCCGTTCGCCAGACCGATGTGGTGTGTTTCAATTGCCCCAACGTACCGGGAGCTTTGGCCTCAGTACTCGATGTTCTGGCCCGTGAGCAGATTTTTATCGAATACATGTATGCGTTCTCGGAAGGCGAAACAGCCAGTGTCGTAATCAGACCGACCGATGTAGCTCGCTGCCTCGAGACATTGGAACGTAACAAATGCAAATTGATCGGTTCGGACAAATTAAAATAGTGCGCTCCTGCGATTCAAAACACCGACAAATCAAGGGGACCCATAATAGGGTCCCCTAATACGTTCTTATATACCTATTCAATGAATATAATGCAAATACACGTGCATTTTTCCTTTTGATGTCAATAACCTTGCCAGAGTTAATCCGTGATTTGAGAGGCCCACTGACATGCAATCTATCATTAATTATATCCCACATCTAAACAAAAAAGCACAAGGCGGAAGTTCATTTCTGCCTTGTGCTACAATTCTCATTCTATATAGATTAATCAGATCTGTTGCAATTCCATCATCCTCACTCTAACTCTTCTTATATAGCTGCTATCTCAAGCCATATTACTTGTCTCGTCGTTCTGCCATGAATTGATGAGCTGCTTCGCGCCCACATGCCAACGCCCGTAAATTCATATCAACCACTGCATCGCCTTTTCGCGCGAACAAACGACGTACGCCCTGTTCGATCTTGTCAAAATCGATTCCCAAAATCGGTGATGCGGCTCCCAACAAGACCATATTGACTGCACGGGGCACATTGTGTTCCTTGGCCAGACGCTCTGCATCGAGCATAATCACATGCGGCAAGCTACGCAAATCATTCCATACGGTTTCCACCTCAGGATAATTCGGAATATTGATAAACGGAGCCGTATTGGTGACTACCCATCCGTTCTCCGACAAATAGGGCAAATAACGCAACGCCTCCATCGGTTCCATGGATAGAATCACATCAGCACCTCCAAGCGCGATCAGGTCAGAACTGATCGGTTGCGAGGCAATCCGCAAATTCGATTGCACATCGCCACCCCGTTGGCTCATTCCGTGCACCTCGGCTTGTTTGATATAAAGTCCCTCTTTTAGGGCAGCTTCTCCTATAATGGCCGCTATCGACAGAATACCCTGTCCGCCGACCCCTGAAAGTATGATATCCAATTTCATAATCTCACTTTTTATCTCCAGTTCGACCCGGCGACACTCGCCAAAGAATCGTCCGGAATCTATGCATTATGCCTCGTTCGATTTCTTATTCCGTGCCTCTTTGGCATGCCGTTTCAACGTTTGAATACACTCCCGACGAGGGATGATCACCGATACGCCTTTATATTCGATCTCTTCGCGGATCGTTTGCATAATCTCCTCCATATGCGCCGGCAACGGAACCACCACACGCACATGCGCAGGATCAACCCCTATTCCGAGACAAATAGATTCCAAACGTCCGGTTCCCGCAGAATCCTGACCTCCGGTCATCGCCGTAGTAAGATTATCCGAGATCACCACGGTGATATTGGCATTCGAATTGACTGCATCAAGCAACCCCGTAATACCGGAATGCGTAAAGGTCGAATCACCGATCACTGCCACAGCAGGCCATAAACCCGCATCGGCAGCTCCTTTTGCCATCGTAATCGAAGCTCCCATATCGACACAGGCATGAATCGCCCGGAAAGGAGGCAAGGCACCCAAAGTATAGCAACCGATATCGCCAAATACTTTATAATTATCATATTCTCGAACGACCCGGTTCAAAGCATCGTACATATCCCTATGGCCGCAACCCTGACAGAGAGCCGGGGGTCTCGGAACAACATGTTCACTCGCTGCCATCGCTTTGTTATTCGGCACACCCAACGCCTGTTTAACATTATCAGGGGTCAGTTCTCCTGTCCGTGGCAAAGCACCGCTCAATCGGCCGGTAATACGACACGGTGTCGGCAATACGCCCCGCAATTGCTCCTCAACAAAAGGCTGACCGTCTTCCAGGACAAGAATCTCTTCACATTCGGCAGCCATGCGGCACAACGACTGTTTGGGCAATGGATATTGAGACAATTTATACACCGGGAAATCGCAACCCTCCGGATAATTTTCCATCAGGTAATTATAGGCGATTCCACAAGCGACAACTCCCCGACGTTTATTCGGTCCTTCATGGAAACCATTAAACGGCGACGTTTCAGAGAGTTGTTCCAATTCTTCCTGTTGTCCCAGCAATGTGGTATATCGCCGGCGGGCATTGACAGGCAGCAGAACCCAATCCGCAGGCTGAGTCGGAAAACTCATCGGATTTTGCTCCCGAACAGGACCCGGTGTGACTACAGCCCGAGAGTGCGCCATACGCGTTGTAAGACGCATCAAAACCGGCAACCCCACCTGTTCCGAAAGGTTGAAGGCCGACACGACCATATCGTACGCCTCCTGCTGGGTTGACGGTTCCATTATAGGTACAAAAGCAAATTTGCCGTAAAAACGTGAATCTTGCTCATTCTGCGACGAGTGCATCGACGGATCGTCTGCCACGAGTACGACCAAACCACCGTTCGTGCCGGTCATTGCCGAATTGACAAAGGCATCGGCTGCCACATTCAGTCCGACATGCTTCATGCACACCAAGGCGCGTTTACCCACATACGATACCCCGAGGGCAGCCTCCATGGCTGTCTTCTCGTTCGTACACCAACGGCAATGAACCCCACGTTGCTTCGCCAATTCCGACGCTTGAATGTACTCGGTAATCTCCGTCGACGGTGTCCCCGGATAGGCATACACGCCTGTCAATCCGGCATGCAAAGCACCGAGTGCCACGGCCTCATCGCCCAACAACAAAAGTTTCTCTTCCATATCTTTGATTTACAGTTTATCTTTTATCCAATGTAAACATATCCGCATCGTCCAATGCAGGGAATTTAGCCCGAAACGCATCGAGCCCGTCGCGGTCAAGTGTCGCCTCGACAACTTGTATCATATCATTCGCGGCATGGACAACCTCTCCGCCTTTGAAATCAAATAACATCGTACCGCCACAATACCGGCATACTGGATCACTACCTACGCGATTCACCCCTGCTACATAACAAACATTTTCAATCGCCCGGGCACGCAACAAGGCTTCCCACGCTGCAATACGCGACTCTGGCCAACTGGCCACATACAACGCCAAATCATAATCATTCCGGTTCCGCGACCATACCGGGAAACGGAGATCATAGCACACCTGCAACAAAATACGCCATCCTCGGAATTCGACTACCACACGTTCAGTACCTCCCGTGTATTCCATGTGTTCGCCTCCGTATGTAAACAAATGGTGTTTGTCATATTGGGCATAACTTCCATCCGGACGCACAAAATAAAACCGGTTATAAAACCGATTGTCCTCTTGCACCGCCACACTCCCCGCTACCGCGGCATCTTTCGCCCGGGCCACTTTGCGCATCCAATCCAGCGTGTCACTCCCGGCAGGTTCTGCGACTCCTTTAGGCAACGTACAGAACCCCGTAGTAAACATTTCTGGCAATACAACCAGATCGGCCGCATTGGACTTCATAATCTCCGCTTCGAAATAGGCTCGATTCTTCGCTGGATCTCCCCATTGCAAATCGGCCTGTATCAATTGAATCTTCATCTTTCCCCAAATTATATTCGTTGGACGCATACAACATATCAATCATCTCCCTGATTCAAGACCACCCAAGACCTCTGTCAACATATTGCAACACATGTCATAGATCCTCGGCCTATTCCGCGTCCACGGATTATTTCTCAAAGGTACGAAAATAAACACAAATAGTTAAATTTTCCTTAGACAAAGGCACATTTATCATCTGATCGATCACCGACAACATGATAAAATTTTACCCGTACGCATCCTATTTTTTCGCATGCATATGGCACAACTGGCCACCAGACATCGGTATTTAAATATCTTACAGGCGCTCTTTATGGTGCGGCAGTCTGAATTCCCCATACAAAATACCATTGCCTCCGGTACCGATATACACCCGACCCGGACGGTCAGGATCAGCGGCCATCTGTCTTGGCGCATTAGACAACTGCATACGATCATCGTTGATGCGAACCCACGAAACGCCATCATCTTGTGACAGATATACTCCCCACACACCATCCAGCAAGCCATACACATATACGGCAGGTATCGTATCGCGTATGGCAGGACCTACGGCCACACATTTCGTCGCTGCGAAACGCCCGACCTTCTCAAATGTTTCACCGGCATCCTCGGTTCTGAAAAGCCCTTCACTCCCCGTACTCATCCACACCGTTCCTGCACGATACGGCGATGCCGTCAG
This sequence comes from uncultured Alistipes sp., assembly GCA_949283215.1. Lineage (GTDB taxonomy): Bacteria > Bacteroidota > Bacteroidia > Bacteroidales > Rikenellaceae > RGIG1874. Next base: position 4,327 of record CASDSC010000113.1, read on the forward strand.
GTAAAATGCCGGACACCCCGCAGCTACCGGGACCCCCGTCCATCGCCGTTCGAACGTCTCCCCTCCGTCCTCGCTCACATAAAAGCCACCCGGCATTGCCACATAAAAACGCCCATCGACCAGGCGGTCAGACGCGATATGCCGGTTCCAGTTATCCCAAAAATTCATATTAAGCCCGGGTGCCGGGATACCTCGACATTCACGCATCGGCGTTTTACCCCGATCTTTGGTATAGAGCACCTTACACCCGGGCCCCGTCGGTGCGAAAATAAAATTATCCGAATCATCCGCGGCATATGCGACTTTACCGGTAGTACCGATTTCGCCACCCACATCCCGCCAGGTATGACCGGCATCATCCGAAACCGACAAGCGAAAATTGCTCTGCCCCCACCCCAACGAACTGACCCGCACGAGGCATTCGGGCCGATTCTGACAAAAATCGATACCCGTACTCTCCTGGTTATCGTATCCGACAGTCGGATACTCATCCAATTCATAATGGGTAAATCCCCCGTTATCGGCACATCCTTGATAAATTAACGGTGCTCCCGGAGGCGATACAATATCGAAGACAACCAGTTCCTCGACCCCCCATGGGACACTTTGCCAAACAGGGTTTTCTCTTTCCGCATCTTCGCATCGCCATGGTAGATACCAGTCTGTAAACCAAATATTTCCCCGGTGGAACGGATCGATCGCCATGGAAGCCAACGCTGCCGCAAAATGTCGCCGACCATACCATGGCACATAATTTTTCACCTCGGCATCTTCGGTCAGTTCTTTCCATTGGCGGCCGCCATCCGACGTCCAGAAAATATAATTCCGCACCCCATCATCGCCTAACGTACCGGCCACCGCGATACATAACGGATCCTGCGGATCGATCGCAATAGCGTTCAGGTCGTACACCATATCAAATCCGGCCACAGGCTCCGGTTGCCGACCTGCCGCCGAACAATACAGACCGGCTCCGGTCGTCACGAAACAACGCCCGTCAGAGGTCACGGCCGCCTGCTTGAGTTCAACGCCTTCCTTCGACCACAACGCCTCAAATGAATTGCCTGAGTCGACCGAACGCCAAAGAGTCGTGCGGTCCACCGCATAGACCACATCGGGATCCGACGGATCGAATACCACACAACGTACCCCCCATCCTTCGGGATCAGGGGCAATACCGGCCGAACGGATCCAGGTTTGTCCGCCATCGTCCGACCTAACGACACCGTCATAACGTGTCCCCACAACCACGACGCGGCCTCTCCCCGACGGCTGAACCGCAATCGGTTCTCCGACCCATCGGCCATTGCCGTTACCCCGACAACGCGTTTCATAAACCTGACACCATGTTTCTCCTCGATCTTCCGACTTATAAAGACCATACGGTCGGGCATCATATTCATAGGAACCCAACAAAGCATATACCTCACGTCCGTTCTGCGGATTAAGAGCAATCCCGTCGCACCCCCACAAATGTGCCGTCTCCACAGGAATCCATTGCATCAATTGTTTCCAATTCGGATGTCCACCATCTCGTTTTCCCGGTTCATATCGATAAATTCCACCTACGTCAGTACGTGCATAGATCACATCCCGTTCTTTAGGGTGGATCACGATACCGGTCAGAAAACCTCCCCCTCCGAGCGGCAAATTTCGCCACTCAAATGATTGGGCATCAACCGTCATCGCACAGAAAAGATAAAAACCGATCAATATTTTTCTCATCGCGACCCAACTTTTGAATTTATGCTCTTATAAAGATACGGATAAAAAAGAAAAGGAACCCCTAAGGATTCCTTTTCATCTCAATATAATTGCACACTCGCTATGGACGGCTAGTTATAATACCGCGTTGCGAATCTTTAATGAATTGCAACATGGCCTGGATTTCCGGAGTCAGTTCCATTTGCTCCTCAATCTGTAACATGGCATCCGTCACACTGACATTACACTGATATATCAATCCATACGCCTGAGCAACCTGAGACAAAGCCTCTTCAGAAAATCCCTGGTGCTTCATTACACGGGCATTGATACCATAATATGCTACAGGGTTATGGGCCGCCACTACATACGGTGGAATATCCTTATTGAAATGACATCCCCCCTGAATCATCGTCCATTCGCCCGCACGTGTTCCTTGATCCATAATAACCATGGTACTGAAAATTGCATGCGATCCGATCGAACAATTTCCGGCGATTTTTGTTCCATTTCCAACCACGCAATGATCCGCCACGTAGGTATCGTGAGAAATATGTACACCTTCAAGTATAAAATTATGGTTACCTATCATCGTACTGCAACCCGCTTTGGTCGCACGATTGATCACCACATGCTCGCGAAATACATTGCCTTCTCCGATCAGTAACGTCGTCGCATCACCCGTATAATAAAAATCCTGAGGCACTGCCCCCAACACAGCACCCTGAAACACGCGATTGTTGGCCCCCATACGCGTCCCCGCAAGTATACTGGCATAAGACATAATGGTACAATTATCCCCTATCTCCACATCTGCGTCGATATAGGCAAACGGTTGCACGGTCACATTCCGGCCCAATTTTGCCTCGGGGCTTACAAATGCTAACGGACTGATCATATGCTTATTAGTTTAAAGGTTCAACATCTTCCCGGCCACCGCCAAGCGCCTGATACAGATTCACCACCGCTTGCAGACTCTCCAACACATCGCCAGCCTCAGTTAACCGTGCACTCAGCAATGCCTGTTGGGCGGTCAACACTTCCAAATAAGTCGCAGTCGAATAATTCAACAGTTCCTGGGTATATTCGACAGCCTTTTCGAGCGATTGAATCTGACCGCTTCTATCAGCAGCTTTGTTCCGGGCCGTCTCGTACAAGAACAACGCATCGCTCACCTCGGCACCAGCTTGGAGCAAGGTCTGCTGGAACGCAATCGTCGCTTCTTCCTGTTGTGCTTTGGCCACTTTCAAACGCGCCCGATTGGCTCCTTGCGCAAAAATAGGTTGCGTCAGCGATCCGATAGCCGACAGAATCATCTTACCCGGATTCACGATCCCCATACCTGAATTGTTCGAAAAACCGACGGTCCCATTCAGCGTAATCTGAGGATAAAAGGCTGCCCGGGCTACATTCGTATTATAAAATGTCCCCGCAAGAGCCATCTCGGCAGCTTTCACATCGGGCCGATTCGACAACAACTGTATTGGCACCCCAACAGTCAGATCAGCGGCCACGGGTTGAAGCGGCAACTCACCGCGCTCGATCTCCTGCGGCACGATCCCGATCAATACCGACAGCGAATTCTCCGTTTCGCGAATCTGACGACGCAAATCGAACAACGACGCATTCAACGCATAACTGTTCGCTTCGCTCTGTACGACAGCCGCCTCATTCACCGCTGCACGTGCCTTCATCTGACGCATTGTTTCGACATTCTGTGCCCAGATTATGGCCGTTTCTTCACTGATTGCCAATTGACGATCGAGTGTCAACAACGTATAATACATATTGGCAATAGCAGCGATCACCTGGGTCTGGACTGCCTGACGATAAGCTTCACTCTGCATCAGATCGGCTTTTGCCTTGCGTTTGGCATTGGTCAAGCGGCCGAACAGATCGAGTTCCCAACTCGCGACGGCCGGTAATTGATAGGTTTTGGTCGTATTCCGATTATCAAAACTACTGATCGTGCCCTGAGGTTGAAGTCCCAATGACGGCACATAAGCCAATCGGGCAGACATCAGCATAGCCTCGGCCTCTTCAACTCGGAGCCGGGCGGTCTGCAAATCGGCATTATGCGCCAATCCTTGCTGGATTAACGCCTGAAGTTTCGGATCGGTAAATACTTCGCGCCACGGCAGATTGCCCAGATTCATCGTATCGGCCGATACCCCGGGTACAGTAGCCTCTCGATATACATCCGTCTGTACCTCGGGGCGTTGATAATGGCGGTAGACGTTGCAACTGCTCAACAACAACGCAGCGCCCGCCAAATATATGATTTTCGTTTTCATCCTACGTTTACTTATTGATCGGTTTAGCATATTGTTCGAGCTCGGTTTCCACATCGCTCGTATCGAGACCTTCCACCTGGATCGGTTTGACTTTCTCCTGGAAGTACTCGAAAATCACAAACAGTACGGGCACGATAAAAATCTGACAAATCGTACCAATCAACATACCGCCGACGGCGCCTGTACCCAGAGTCATATTACCGTTAGCGCCAACGCCATGAGAGAACATCAGCGGCAACAAACCGATAATCATGGCCAGTGAGGTCATCAGGATCGGACGCAGACGGGCTGCCGCACCAAGAATGGCAGACCAGGTGATTCCCATTCCCATCTTACGGCGGTCAAGGGCAAACTCCGTAATCAGGATCGCATTCTTTGCCAACAGACCGATCAACATGATCAGGGCGATCTGCAAATATATATTGTTCTCGACACCCATGAGCTGCGCGAAGATAAAGGTACCCGCCAAACCGAATGGAATCGACAAGATTACTACCAGAGGCAGAATATAGCTTTCATACTGCGCACACAGGATGAAATAAACGAATACCAGACAAAGCACGAAGATAATAGCCGTACTGCCACCTGCGCTCTTTTCATCTCGCGTCAGACCCGAGAATTCATAACCATATCCGATAGGAAGGCTCTCTGCGGCAACCTCCTCGATCGCACGAATCGCTTCACCGGAGCTATATCCCGGAGCAGCCGAGCCGTTCACCGCAATCGATGTAAACATGTTGAAACGGCTGATATTCTGGGGACCGTACACTTTGGTCAGTGTCACGAACTGACTCACAGGAGCCATCTCCGCGCCATTACGCACAAAGATATTATGCAGCGTTTCGGGACTGATACGAGCTTCGGGTTCGGCTTGAATCATCACCCGGTACAACTTACCAAACCGGTTGAAGTTCGACGCATACAATCCACCGTAATAACCTTGCAATGTCTCGAGAATCGTATTGGGCGATATCCCGGCCTGTTTACATTTCGCAGCATCAATGTCGATCATATACTGCGGAAAACTCGGATTGAAAGTCGAATAGGCCTGGGCGATCTCAGGACGTTGTTGCAGTTTTGCAAGGAAATCCTGCGTCACCATAAAGAATTTATTCAAATCGCCTCCGGTCTTATCCTGCAAACTGAATTCCACACCGTTACTCATACTGAAACCAGGGATCATCGGCGGTGCAAAAATCAACACATTGGCATTCTTGACCGTCTGCATCTGAGCGTACAACTGCTGTATAATGCTGTTGGCATCACCTCCCTCAACATCACGATCATCCCAGTGTTTGAGCTTACAGATAAACATACCGTAACAGCTACCATTACCCGAGATCAAGCCGACACCCGACACCTTATTATAACCTTTCATGTGGGGGTTTGAAGCGATTATAGCTTCGATCTCATCCATCGTCTCCTGGGTCCGCTCGAGGGATGTGGCAGGCGGCAACGAAACATTTACCATAATTGTACCCGTATCTTCATTGGGCACAAGACCGGTACGGGTATTCTCCATCAAGAAGAACAACAGAGCACCGCAAACCACAACCGACGCAATCGCAATCCAACGGTGGTGAATCAAATTCATCACCCCTTTCTTATACTTGCCGAGAGTCGTACTGTATGCCGCGTTGAAAGCGATATGGAAACGGTCGATCAGACTTGGTTTCTTTCCCTCCTGGGTCTCATGAGGTTTCAGGAAAATCGCACAAAGTGCAGGACTCAACGTCAACGCATTCAATGCCGAGATACCGATCGCGATGGCCAAAGTCACACCGAATTGCGTATAGAAGATACCGGAGGTTCCTCCCATAAATGTCACAGGGATAAAGACGGCAGCCATCACCAGCGTGATCGAAATGATCGCCCCGGAGATTTCGCTCATCGCATCGCTCGTAGCTTGTCGGGCCGATTTGTACCCCTGGTCGAGTTTGGCATGCACAGCCTCGACGACCACGATCGCATCATCGACCACAATCGCAATGGCCAATACCAAGGCAAAAAGGGTCAACAAGTTGATCGTAAAACCAGCCAAATACAGGAAGAAGAACGTACCGATCAACGCCACAGGCACCGCAATCGCCGGAATCAACGTAGAGCGGAAATCCTGCAAGAAAATATACACAACAAGGAACACCAGAATAAATGCTTCGAGCAAGGTCCGTAACACTTCATGGATCGAGGCGAACAAGAAGTCGTTGGTATCCATCAGCACCTCGTATTTCACTCCGGGAGGGAAATCTTTCGAGGCTTCTTCCAACAATGCATTGATATTCTGAATAATTTCCGTTGCATTGGTACCCGGCATCTGGAAAATAATACAAGATACACCCGGATAGCCACTAGTTTCCGACGAAATGTTGTAGGTCAATCCACCCAATTCGATCCGGGCAATATCTTTCAGACGTAATACCTGACCGTCTTCCGTCGCTTTGATCACAATATTCTCAAACTCCTCAGGCTTTTGCAACCGTCCTCGGTACTTCATCGTATACTGGAACGACTGGTCTCCGTTTTCTCCAAAACTACCGGTAGCCGCCTCAATATTCTGCTCTGCCAGCGCCATAGTCACATCCGATGGCACCAACTTGTATTGTGCCATCACGTCCGGTTTGAGCCAGATTCGCATCGAATAATCAGACCCCCAGATCATCGCTTCACCCACACCCGTGATACGCAGAATCTGTGGTTGAAGATTAATCTTCAGATAGTTCTCGAGAAACACCTCGTCATACTTTTCATCTTCGCTATACAAACTGAAGATTTCGAGCATACTGGTCTGACGTTTGGCCGTACTCACACCGACCTTCACGACCTCAGCAGGTAAAAGACCTGTCGCCTTGGATACCCGGTTCTGCACATTCACTGCGGCCATATCAGGGTCCGTTCCCTGTTTAAAATAGACCGTAATCGATGCCTCTCCGTCATTGGTAGCCTCAGAGGTCATGTAAGTCATGTTCTCCACACCGTTGATCTGTTCCTCAAGAGGAATAATCACACTATTGAGAATCGTTTGGGCATTGGCACCTGTATAGGTAGTCGACACACGCACTGTCGGAGGTGCGATATCCGGATATTGCGACACAGGAAGTGACACCAAACCCAACACGCCAAGAATGACGATTAAGATCGATATAACCGTCGACAATACAGGCCTATTGATAAATCTATCCAGTTTCATATCTATTTCTCCTCAGGTTTGATGGTCATCCCGTTCTTCAAAGTTGCTACACCTTCTACAACCACACGATCACCCGCGTTGAGTCCATCGGTTACGATATAATCTGTACCGTCATTGAGCGGATAGATCGAAATCTGTGTACTTTTCACCACATTGCCGCTGTCCAATACATAAACGAATGTTTTGTTTTGGATCTCATAGGTCGCGTTTTGCGGAACGACCAATGTCTCTGTCAAATGATACGGAATCACCACATTCCCCGTTCCTCCGCTACGCAACAGTTTTTCATTATTCGGGAAAGTTGCACGCATACTTACCGTACCGGTGGCTTGATCGATCACACCGCTGATTGTCTCAATACGCCCTGGATACTCATACATTGTACCGTCAATCAATTGCAATCGAACCTCAGGCATAGAGGCAAGCATATCGTTACCGGTTGAATCGTTCCGGATCAATTCAAGAAGCTGTTTCTCGTTCATGGAAAAATAAACGTACATCTCCGAAATATCTGACACGGTTGTCATCGGTACTGTCATCGTAGGACTCACCAAACTTCCTAAACGGAAAGGTAATTGTCCAATAACACCATCCGACGGACTTTTAACCTGAGTGTAAGACAAATTGTTCCGGGCATTGACGAGCTGTGCTTCGGCCTGCGCCAACTGTGCTTCGGCCTGTGCCAACGCATTCTCGGCTGTCTGAAGATCGAAGTCTCCAATAATATTGCGTTTATGCAACTCTCTCTTATTTTCTGCAGTCAACCGGGCCGTTTCCACACCTGTCCGGGCTACGTTTTCATTGGCTTCTGCCACCTTCACAGCGGCCTCATATGGCACCGGATCGATTTCAAATAATACTTGGCCCTTCTTGACACGGGCACCTTCATCGACATACAATTTCGTAATGAATCCCGACACGTTAGGTCGTATCTCCACATCTTGTTTCCCTCGGATCGTCGCCGAATAGGTCCGCTGCAATTCACTCGTTTCAGGAGTAAGCGTAGCTACCACATACGACGGCGCTTCCATGCCTACCTGTTGTCCTTGGTTTTTACATCCGCTAATCACAATCGCCGCTCCTATGACGGCGATGTACGGAGCCTCACTCCGCATCTTTCTCAGAAAATTCATCTTCATATAATTACACTTGATCTATTCTTCAGTTGACTGTACGTCATATGCAGTAAATGAATGACTTTCCCTACAATTCACTTCCGCACAACACTACACTTTAACTCTGCAAATATACGAATAAAACTCAAAACAATCATACAGTTTTCATGGTAATACAAAAAAAAGATATCCCTTTATTTGCACCGACCTATACTTGATACTAGACTATTTAGATGCCCATCACGATTCCTCCAGCCAGCTCCACACAAGACTCAGGTTTCGGCTCTATCAACTAAAAGAAGCGACCGAAATAAATTCGGTCGCTTCTTTTTCTCCTTGAATGCATTTAATACATAAAATCTTCTATACCATTCAATATCATCTGCAATCCGATTGCCGCCACAATAAGGCCTGTAATACGTATCAACGGCATCATCAGATTGAGTTTGACCAAATAATGACCGATCCGACCTGCATTACGCATAATGACCCAATTGAGCAATAACGCCAAAATCACCGCCCCGATGGTCATCCATCGTCCATATACTGCCGGCATCGTCACTACAGCCGTAATCGTCGCAGGCCCCGCAATCATCGGAATCGCAATGGGGACAGCAATGATGTCTTCTATTCGAGTTGATCGATCGACCGACAGAAAAGCGCCTTTCTGCAATCCGACAAAACCATTATAAAACAGAACCACGCCGCATGTGATCTGAAAGGCATAGATATTCAGATTAAAAACATAGCCCAAAATCGCCTCGCCCAAAAAGAGAAAGACCAACAAAACCCCTATGGCCGTCAATGTAGCCTTTCCGACAATTTTATGCAATTCCGCTTCCGAGTAATTCTCCCGGAGTGAGAATACGACAAACACCTTCTGGATGGGATTGACCAGAGCCAAAAAAGCAAAAAATGCGCTAAAAAATACTTTTAAATCCATATCGTCATGCATATACGATTGCCGCGAGCGAAAGGACCGAAACCGTGGCCCATAACACGACTCCAAGCACAAGCGGCTTCCAACCCACCGATTTGATTTTCTCGACAGACAATCCGGATCCGATCAAAAAGAGTGTGACAACCAGCGCAGCCTTGGAAACAGTAACAATTGCCGGTGAAACCGTTTCCACTCCGGGCACATAGCTATTAACCAACATTGCCAGGATAAAAAAGCCGATGAACCATGGAATCGATATCTTCTTACCCTTGCTTTTGAACAACAGAGCCGAAAGCAACGAAACCGGAATAATCCACAACGCCCGAGCCAATTTTACAGTCGTCGCGACCTGAAGCGCTTCGTTACCGTATGCCGAGGCTGCCCCTACCACAGAACTCGTATCATGTATAGCAATCGCACTCCACATACCGAACTGATGTTGCGTAAGCCCCAACACATGGCCGATGGCAGGAAAAACTATCAACGCTATCGAATTGAGTAAAAAGACCACCCCAAGTGAGACCGAAATCTCTTTCTCCGAGGCATCGACCGCAGGAGCCACTGCCGCGATGGCACTGCCACCACAGATCGCCGTACCCGATGCAACGAGATGCGAGGCCTTACGAGGCATGTGCATCCATCCCCCCACTACAAATCCCAATACAAGCAAGATCGTAATCGATGCGATCGTCAACCCCAAACCTTCACGCCCCACACTCAAAGCACTATGCACATTCATTCCGAAACCAAGACCCACCACAGATATTTTCAACAACCACCCTGTCGCCTTATGATTGAGCCGTGCAAACGGATGTCCCAAGAAATAGGTAAATAAAAACCCTCCAACCAATGCCAACGGTGCAGAGACATACGATGTCGCGCACATTGCCACTGCAAGAACAAACAACACTTTAACCAGTACCTCTTTTTTACTACTTGACTTACTCATCTACTTTCTCCGTTTTATAGGTTACGCCGGCAAAAGTAGCACCCTGACCGATAAAAATCCAATAGCAAAAAGTAGTAACCTATAACATCCTGTTATAATTACTGATACAGAACTGCTTGAACAACTCCGTCAACCTTCCCCGATGACCATGCGCTGTCACGAAACTGAATTTCCGCTGCATATCGAGCTTGGGGACTTCGACCACACGCAATTTATTTTGCATCAACTCGTCAAGCACGGCATGTACCGAAATAAAAGCAAAAGACCCGGAATTATACAAGTACCGTTTAATACTCTCACTACTCCCAAGTTGAATATCAATATTCATCTCCCTCAACGACATACCCACGCCCGCAAGCGCTTGTTCCACCACATCAAGGGTTCCCGAGCCGTTTTCCCGAATAACCAGCGGCAAGGTTTTCAACTCATCGAGCCCTGCCTCCATACGCCGGAAAGACGAATTGGTCACCGAGGTTACAAGCACCAATTCATCGCGCATAAACTGTTCATAATGCAATGTATTCCGCGATGCTTTCCCTTCGATCAGTCCGAAATCGAGACGGTCCGCTGCCACAGACTCTTCAATCTGATACGTATTGCCGTTAGACAGTTCGATCCGCACATCCGGATATCGTCGCCTGAAAGCGGCCAAAAGGCCCGGCAATACATATTGTGCTATCGTGGTACTCGCCCCGAGTCGTAACGTTCCCGCCACCTCGCTTCCATTTTCCGCGAAAGCATCGTTCAAATTACCATACAACGCCAAGATGCGATTGGCATAATCGAGCATCAGTTCGCCCGCGGCTGTCAACGTAATCGAATTCCCATGTCGCACGAACAAAGGAACCCCGAGCTGCCGTTCCAATTCCCCGATATGTTTGGTAACGGCCGGTTGAGAAATCAGCAGCTCATTGGATGCCTTGGTAAAACTCAACCGATCGGCGACCGTCTTAAACACTCTCAGTCTGAAATCCGTAATCATATCTGTTTTAAGATTTAGGCCCACCGTCAACATCCATTTCACCTTTCAATACCGGCAAACCCCAATGGTATTGTACAGCCGCCAGCCGGATGCCGATCACTGTCGCTGCGGTTAGTATTTCCAGAATATAAACCTGCCATCCACACAACCAACCAATCCAGTATACAAGACCTCCTACCGCACACGCCATCGCATAAATATCTCGGCGAAAAATCAACGGCACCTCGTTAATCAGAATATCGCGCATCACACCACCTGCCGCCCCGGTAATCGTTCCCATGATAATTGCAACCCAAAACGGATAGTGTTCTGCAAGCGTTTTTTCGATACCCACAACCACAAACAAAGCCAATCCAATGGTGTCAAATATAAAAAACGTATTTTGCATCCGAATCAGATAACGCCCGAAAACGATAACCAATAATAGCGCCACTCCCGTCACGGCCATATAGCTCCAGTTCAACATCCAGAATGGGGGCAAGTCAAGCAACACATCACGGAGCGTACCCCCTCCGATCGCAGTGATCAAACCGACGACATATGCCCCAAACCAATCGAACCGCTTGGCTGATGCGAGACGAATGCCGCTTATCGCAAAAGCCAACGTTCCCAGTATTTCGATAATCACCAAAAACGTATTCTGCATATCCCTTCGGATTTAATCAATAACAAAGTTAATTTTTTGGTCTTAAATTAATATCCTTCCCCATAATAGTTTGAAGAAAAAACTCGCAGCAATGATCATGCAGCTTTCCCGCTCGCATACAAAATATGGGGTTGCATCACTCACGACACAACCCCATAAGATAGAAATAACGGATCATTCCACGATCATCTGATCGGAAACGAATGCATCAATGTTTAAAATTGGCGAAGAAATCATTCCCCTTATCATCCACAATAATGAATGCCGGGAAGTTTTCAACACGGATCTTACGTACAGCCTCCATACCCAGTTCAGGGAAATCAATCACCTCAACCTCCTTGATACTGTCTTTAGCCAGAATAGCGGCCGGTCCACCGATCGAACCGAGATAGAAACCGCCGTATTTCTTACAAGCGTCCGTAACCTCCTGCGAACGGTTACCCTTGGCCACCATCACCATCGAACCACCCAGACTCTGGAACAGATCTACATACGGATCCATACGTCCGGCCGTCGTCGGTCCGAAACTTCCCGAAGCCATACCCTGTGGCGTCTTGGCCGGACCGGCATAATATACCGGATATTTCTTCATATATTCAGGAATAGGCTTTCCTTCCTCAATCATCTTTTTGATCCGGGCATGTGCGATATCACGGGCCACGATCATCGTACCTTTAATATTGAGGCGGGTTTTGATCGGATATTGCGACAGTTTCTCACGCACTTTATCCATACCCTCGTCCAGGTCGATCTCAACGGCCGGCTTCATATTGGGAGCCGTCTTCGGCAGGAAGCGAGCAGGATTCTTTTCCAGTTGTTCGAGGAAAATACCATCTTCCGTAATCTTGGCCTTGATATTACGGTCAGCACTGCAACTTACACCCAAACCGACCGGGCAAGAAGCAGCATGACGCGGCAACCGGATCACACGAACATCATGTACAAGGTATTTCCCGCCGAATTGGGCGCCGACACCACTCTCCTGGCAGATCTTCAGCACTTTCTCCTCCCATTCGAGATCACGGAAAGCACGCCCGCCTTCATTTCCACAAGTCGGCAGATGGTCGTAATATCCGGCAGATGCCTTTTTAACGGTCGTCAAACAAGCCTCAGCCGACGTACCGCCAATGACCAAAGCCAAGTGATAAGGAGGACACGCCGAGGTACCAAGATCCTTGATTTTCTCCCGGATGAAATTCGTCAACGACTCTTCGTTCAATAACGCTTTGGTCTGTTGGTACAGGAAAGTCTTATTGGCCGATCCACCACCCTTGGTAATGAACAGGAATTTGTATTCACGACCCGGACGGGCATAAATATCGATCTGTGCCGGCAAATTGGTCCCGCTGTTTTTCTCTTCGATCATCGTGAACGGCACGACTTGCGAATAACGCAGATTGCGTTCTGCATAGGTATCGTACACTCCTTTGGAGATATGTTCGGCATCGTCAGTACCAGTATATACATCTTCGCCCTTCATTCCGATAGCGATTGCTGTTCCGGTATCCTGACAGGTCGGCAACTCGCCTTCTGCCGCTACAGTCTGATTCATCAACATAGTATAGGCGACAAATTTGTCATTATCAGTCGCCTCGGGATCCTCCAGGATGTTCGCGAGTTTCTGCAAGTGTGCAGCCCGCAGATAAAACGACACATCGGAAAATGCCTCTTTCGACAGCAATTCCAACCCTTTGGGATCGATCTTCAAAATCTTACGGCCGTCACACTCCACGACCTTCACATATTCTTTCGTCAACAGACGATACTGGGTCGTATCCTCGCCCAGAGGAAACGGTTCCTGGTATTTGAATTCGGGCATAACAATATATTTAAACTGAAACAATCCGTATCCAGACATGCAAAGATAGCGATTTAGTTTGGAATATCACACCACTCACTCCAGGAAATCCGCCACCATCACCGGGCCGATCCCCAATACACTCCGCCCCATAATCTTCTACGATAAATTTACTTTCACAAAACACGCCTCACACGTTTCTCGTGCCCGCACCCGGTCCGTTTTCAGGACAAATGCATGTTAAATGTGGCACAAATTCAAAAAAAAACTTAACTTTGCGCTGTTTCATACCGAACATACATATTAACTAATAATACATTTCGATTATGGTTTCTTACAAAGAACTTGGTTTGGTCAATTCCAAGGAGATCTTCAAGAAAGCTATCGAAGGCGGTTATGCAATTCCTGCCTTCAACTTCAACAACATGGAGCAGATGCAGGCTATTATCCAAGCTTGCGTTGAAACTTCGTCGCCGGTGATCCTGCAAGTATCGAGCGGTGCACGTAAGTATGCCAACCAGACCATTCTGCGCTACATGGCACAGGGTGCTGTCGAATATGCAAAGGAATTGGGCAAAAACATTCCGATCGTTTTGCACCTCGACCACGGCGACAGCTTCGAACTTTGCAAAGACTGTATCGATATGGGCTTCTCGTCGGTAATGATCGACGGTTCGCACCTGCCCTATGACGAAAATGTTGCTTTAACCAAAAAAGTGGTTGAATACGCACACCAACATGATGTGACTGTAGAAGGGGAACTGGGTGTATTGGCCGGCGTCGAAGACGAAGTATCGGCTGAACACCACACATACACAGAACCTGATCAGGTAGAAGACTTCGTTAAGAAAACCGGTGTAGATTCATTGGCTATTTCAATCGGTACGTCACACGGTGCCAACAAGTTCAAACCCGAACAATGTACTCGCAACGCCGACGGTATCCTCGTTCCGCCCCCCTTGCGTTTCGATATCCTCAAAGAGGTTGAAAAACGTATCCCTGGATTCCCTATCGTACTCCATGGCTCGTCATCAGTACCTCAGGATCAGGTTGCTATCATCAACAAATATGGTGGTGCACTGAAAGATGCTATCGGAATTCCCGAAGAACAGTTGCGTGAAGCTGCCAAATCGGCCGTTTGCAAAATCAACATCGACAGCGACGGACGTCTTGCAATGACTGCAGCCGTTCGCGAGGTACTTTACACCAAACCGGCAGAATTCGACCCGCGGAAATATTTGGGTCCGGCTCGTGAAAGCCTCAAGAAACTTTACATGCACAAAGTACAGAACGTATTGGGCAGCGCTGGTAAAGCATAGTCCATACCTGACGGCATAATAATGGCTCCGGGGAACACACTGATTGTTCCCCGGAGTTTTTTTGCATACATAGATCTACTATTCCGGCCCACACCTCTATCCGTTTACATAGTACAACAAATGATTACCTCTAGACCAAGAATCCGTTTTTATTTAAATGGAGAATTTTTGACCACAAGAAATTTTGCAGGTTTACGAAATATTACTACTTTTGCGCCGTATTATTTACAACCACTAAATCCATAATTATGAATCATTACGAAACCGTTTTCATTGCCACACCGGTTCTTTCTGACATTCAGTCGAAAGAGGTGCTGGACAAATTCCGCGGTGTTATCACCGAAAACGGCGGTCAGATCGTTAGTGAAGAGGATTGGGGCCTGAAAAAATTGGCTTATCCGATTCAGAAAAAGACCACCGGCTTTTATTTCCTGATCGAGTTCACCGGCGAAGGCGACCTCGTTGAAAAACTCGAAACACAGTATCGTCGTGACGAACGTGTGATCCGTTTCCTCACGTTCAAAATGGACAAATATGCTGTCGAGTACGCAGAGAAACGCAGAAACAAAATTAAAAAAGCAGAGTAAGCCATGGCACAGAATCAATCGGAAATCAGATATCTGAATCCTCCTACGGTCGAGGTTAAGAAGAAAAAATATTGCCGTTTCAAAAAAGCGGGCATCAAGTACGTTGATTACA
>CASDSC010000114.1 GCA_949283215.1 uncultured Alistipes sp.
CGACCGAATGCTCTGCCGCTCCGACAAAGAACAACTGCTCGGACAACACGGTATCATGCTCTGGTTCACGGGCCTATCCGGTTCTGGAAAAAGTACGATCGCGATAGCTCTCGAACGCGAACTGCAACAAAGAGGAATACTCTGCCGTATCCTCGACGGCGACAATATCCGTACCGGTATCAATGCCGGTCTCGGATTCTCGCCCGAAGACCGACAAGAGAATATCCGCCGTATTGCGGAAGTGGGCAAACTGTTCGTCGACACGGGTATCGTTACGATCGCTGCTTTCGTCAGTCCGACCCGCGCACTCCGCAAACTGGCCGCACACATCATCGGCCCGGATGATTTTGTCGAGATCTTCGTCGACACCCCCCTCGCAGTGTGCGAACAACGCGATGTGAAAGGACTGTATGCTAAAGCGCGCAGAGGGGAAGTCAAAGAATTTACCGGAATAAGTGCCCCGTTCGAAGCGCCTGAACACCCGGCACTTCACCTCAATACATCGGAACTCTCTGTCGCAGAATCGGTCCAACGGCTGCTCGATCTCATTCTGCCCCGTATCGTATATTCACCAGAAAAATAGTAATCAGCATATCGCATGTCAAGTTACAAACTGAGCCATCTGAAGGAACTCGAAGCCGAGTCGATCCATATCATCCGCGAGGTGGCCGCGGAATTCGAAAATCCGGTCATGCTCTATTCGATCGGCAAGGATTCATCGGTCATGGTACGCCTGGCTGAAAAGGCTTTCTACCCAGGGAAAGTCCCTTTCCCGCTCATGCACATCGACTCAAAATGGAAATTTCGCGAAATGATCGAATTCCGTGACCGCTATGCCAAAGAGTACGGATGGAACCTGATCGTCGAGTCGAATATGGAGGCTTTCAATGCCGGTGTAGGACCTTTTACCCACGGCAGCAAAGTCCACACCGACCTGATGAAAACACAGGCCCTGCTCAACGCCCTCGACAAATACAAGTTCGACGCAGCATTCGGCGGTGCCCGACGCGACGAGGAGAAAAGCCGTGCCAAAGAACGGATCTACTCGTTCCGCGACCGTTTCCACCAATGGGACCCAAAACACCAAAGACCCGAGCTGTGGGATATTTATAACGGGCGCGTCCACAAAGGCGAAAGCATCCGGGTATTCCCGCTCAGCAACTGGACCGAACTCGACGTGTGGCAATACATCCGTCTCGAAAAAATCCCGATCGTACCGCTCTATTTCGCCAAGGAACGCCCGGTTGTCAACATCGACGGCAATCTGATTATGGCTGACGACGATCGGTTACCGGAAAAGTATCGCGACAAGATAGAAATGCGTATGGTACGCTTCCGAACGCTCGGGTGTTGGCCCCTGACCGGAGCCGTCGAAAGTGATGCCGACACGATCGAAAAGATCGTCGAGGAGATGATGACCACCACCAAAAGCGAACGCACCACACGCGTGATCGACTTCGATCAGGAGGCCAGCATGGAACAAAAAAAACGTGAAGGATATTTTTGACCCATACGGCCTGCTGACAACCGGGCAACTGAAACAATAGAGTTTATCTCTCCATCCAAGCAACGGTTTCCCTCACAACAGGCTCATTGGACCACAAACCGGTATGCGACTTGAGCAGGGTTTAACGTTCAGATCACTCACCGGCAATTACGAATATTAATTGGGTATACACCCTCGATTCGAATACACCATGGACAATCAGGCAACCAAACTCGATATTAAAGAATTTCTCGACCGGGACGAACAAAAAGACTTGTTGCGCCTCCTTACGGCCGGATCGGTCGACGACGGCAAATCGACACTGATCGGCCGCCTGCTTTTCGACAGTAAAAAAATCTACGAAGATCAGTTGCAGGCTCTCGAAAGAGACAGCAAACGAATGGGAAATGCCGGTGAACACATCGACTACGCCCTGCTGCTCGACGGCCTGAAAGCCGAACGCGAACAAGGGATCACGATTGATGTAGCCTACCGATACTTCTCAACCAACAACCGCAAATTCATCATCGCTGACACCCCGGGGCACGAACAGTACACACGCAACATGATTACCGGAGGTTCGACAGCCAATCTGGCCATTATCCTGGTCGACGCACGGGCCGGTGTCATCACCCAGACACGACGTCACACATATCTCGTTTCGCTCCTCGGGATCAAACACGTCGTACTGGCTGTCAACAAAATGGACCTTGTCGATTTTTCCCAACAACGATTCGACGAAATCGTGCAGGAATACAAACGATTCATCGATCCGCTCGGCATCCCCGATGTACAGTGCATCCCGCTCTCGGCTCTCGACGGGGACAATGTGGTCGAACGTTCGGCGCGTACCCCCTGGTACCATGGCCCGGCTCTGCTCGAATTCCTCGAAACCGTACATATCGCCAACGATCACAACTTCTCCGATTTCCGTTTCCCCGTACAGTACGTATTGCGGCCCAACCTCGATTTCCGCGGATTCAGCGGCAAGATCGCCTCGGGCATCGTACGTCCAGGGGACACAGTCATGGCACTCCCTTCGGGCAAAACCTCCCGCGTCACACGTATCGTCACCTATGACGGAGATCTCGATGAAGCTTTTCCACCTCAATCGGTCACGCTTACGCTCGAGGACGAAATCGATGTCTCGCGGGGTGAAATGCTCGTCCACCCCGACAACCTCCCCACCATCGGACGCCACTTCGAGGCGATGCTCGTCTGGATGGATGAAGAAGACATGGATACAGGTAAACAATTTTTCATCAAGCAGACCACAAACCTCACACGCGCCCACGTGAACGGAATACGCTATCGAGTCGATATCAATACCATGGAACAAAAAGATGCTGATATACTCCGGCTCAATGAGATCGGCCGCGTAACGTTCACTACAGCCAAGCCGTTGTTCTACGACACATACGAAAAGAACAAAGCGTGCGGCTCGTTCATCCTGATCGATCCGATCACCAACAACACCAGCGCGGTAGGAATGATTCTCGGGCCGATCGACGAGAACGAAATGAATGTCGAAAACCCTCCTGTACTCAATCTGCCGAAACTCGGAATCGGGCCCGAACATTATGACGCCATCGATCGAGCCTGCCAGGCATTGTCACAACAAGGCATCGCAATCGATCTTATCAAAGAAATCTAACCGATCGCGCCTCGCCACGGGGCCGTACATACGATAATTACAATATGGGATTGCTCGAGTTCAGCAAACTACCGATCAATACGCTCGCAGGAGCCGATCCGAAAACATTCCGCCGCATCATGGCAGGACGTGATATCGATCGTGAATACCGCAACAAATACCGGCTGACCAAGGCGGTAGGGATCTTATTGGGCATGTTCAAATCGATTCAGGACCGGCGTTATGCACGACAACTCGCCGACCAACCGCTCGAACACGATCCGGTTTTTATCCTCGGGCACTGGCGTAGCGGAACGACCTTCGTACACAACGTGCTCGCGTGCGACAAACATTTCGGATACAATACGACATACCAGACCGTATTTCCACACCTGATGATGTGGGGGCAACCGTTTTTCAAAAAAACCATGGCGTGGCTGATGCCCGACAAACGCCCCACGGACAACCTCGAGTTAGCGGTCGACCTTCCTCAAGAAGAGGAGTTCGCACTTGCCAACATGATGCCCTGCACGTACTACAATTTCTGGTTCCTGCCTCGATACATGCAGGAATACTGCGACAAATACTTACTTTTCGACGAGATATCGGAAGATGAATTGCGTGAATTCGAAACCACTTTCACCAAACTGATCAAAATATCGCTTTGGAATACCGGAGGTACTCAGTTCCTCTCCAAAAATCCTCCCCATACGGGACGCGTACGAGAACTCGTCAAAATGTTTCCCAACGCCAAATTCATCTATCTCATACGAAACCCCTACACGGTATTCGAAAGCACACGCAGTTTTTTCAGCAATACGATTGTACCGCTCCAACTCGAACGAATCGATGCCGACGTCTTCGAACGCAACATCCTCGACATATATACCAAACTATACCATAAATACGAAGAGGACAAGCATCTGATCCCCTCGGGTAATCTCATCGAGATACGTTTCGAGGATTTCGAGGCGGATGCAGCGGCCATGACCCGAAAGATATACGACCAACTTTCGCTTCCCGGATATGACGAAGCCGAGCCGGCAATCGCCCGATACCTCGAAGGCAAGCAAGGATACAAAAAAAACCGCTATTCATACGACGAACGTACGGTACGCCTGGTCCAGGAGCATTGGAAATTTGCATTCGACGACTGGGATTACACATTGTAGGCCCATGTAACACGTATTTTTGTCGGTTGAACCTGTATGCCTGACATCCTGAAAAATCCAAGGTCATGAATGAGAATCTCCCCATAGACCCGGCACTTGTCCTCGGCGACCTCAGCCGTACACAACTCGAAGAACTGGTCACACAATATGCCCGCAACCTTCTGGCTCTCGACGGACTGTGGTTTCAGGCAGTAGAACGAACGTATGGCATGGATGAGGCAATGGCGCTCGACTGTGCAGTATGGAATCAATTCCCCTCCATTGAAGCCCGCCGCATCAAAACCCTCCTCGGTCTGCAGGAACAGCCTGGACTCGACGGACTGGCCCGGGCCCTGACACTCCGGTTCACGGTATTTGCAAACCGCGCCGTATCGCTGAACAAGGACGGCGATGTCCTCTTATTCCGTGTAGTAGATTGTCGTGTCCAATCGGCCCGGTCTCGCAAAGGCATGCCCCTGCATCCATGCCGTCCCGTCGGATTGAATGAATACACCTCGTTTGCACGCGCAATAGACTCTCGTATCACTTGTGAAGCCGTCAGTTGTTTCCCCGATGTGACCGACCCCTCCTGTGCCTGTGCTTGGCGTTTCCGGATCGGACCCGTATAAACTCTTGATTCATGGGATCACCGAAACAGGCGGCCCTCCTCTGCCGTGACATCTGAGATAGAATCTCCCCTACGTCTCGAACTCCATACAAGATGGATCACATTTACAAGTGCCCAACAACTGCACAGGTCAATGCACAAACCGGTCCATCCATTATGCAAAGTGAAGGGGTCAAATCCAGGCACCACGGCTTCACTACGTTACCTTTTACCCACCCTGCGAACCTTGCGGCCCGTATTGAGATCCACTCCCCCTCAAAAGGCAAGACCACTAACGCCCGGTAATCTGCAGATAACGAGTCAACGACCGGTAATATTCATTGCAGGCATCGGTCCGTTGATTGCGACACTGTTCGAGCATCATCTGAGCATCGAGCAAATCGGATAACATCACCGTCCCCGCTGCATAATACTGTTCGTTGAGTCGCAGATTTTCAGTAGCTTGTTCGATCGACTGATCGGCCAACAGAATTTGCTTGTAGGCCTGTTGCAATTCGTTCCACGTCTGACGAATCTCAACCACCATCAATTCCACACTATTCTGTCGCTCATTTTCGGCCTGCTGCAACTTCAACTCCGCCTGACGAGTGGCATGAGATCCGCCCCACCACTCAGTGATCGGAACCGAAACACTGGCATAGACCATCCCGAAATCATGATCCCGCTGCAAAAAATCATGATACACATACCCGGCGCCTACCCCTACGGTCGGCAACCGTTTACCGGATGTCATGCGCTTCTTCATACGACTCGCTTCGACATTCTGATCCAACAATTGATACTCGATACGCCGCTGTACGGCCTCTTCGGGATCGACATAATAACCCGTAGGCGGCACAGGCGTTACATCATGCTCCGACCGGATATCAAAGCCCACCGTACTGGCCCCTACATATTGACAAAGAACCATCCGACTAACTGCCAGACCATTTTCGAGTTCGAGCCGTTTGCTGGCTACTTCCTGCCGTCGCAGATCGACCCGCAACAAATCAATCCGGGTTGTCAATCCCGCATCGACTGCCAATGATACCTCTCGATGCAGCCGATCGAGCAACGCCTCGCTCGCTTCCAACGTCTTCATTTTCTCTTCCAGACTTTCCAACTGACGAAAATAGGTCTCGGTCTGCAACAACACTTCATCTTCGGTCAATGCGGACTGTAACTCGGCCACACGTTGCCCAATACGGGCCAAACGGTTTCCATAGAAAATCTGACCACCGGCAAATACCGGTTGCACAGCCCCGACACCTGCGGTCTTTCCGTGCTTGAGCAACGACAGCGAAAATGGGACACTCATCGATGGCAGTGGGGCTGGTAATTCTACCGGCACCTCCATATCCATTTGAGCCATCCCTCGATTGGCAGCAAAAATCATCGCCCCGGCACTGACCGAAGGAAAATAGTGCGTCATGGCTTCCCGCTTTACCTGTACGGCAATCTCTCGATCAAGGGCACTGTTGCGCACCTTCACATTATGCTCAAGCGCCATACTCCGACACTGTTCCAGCGTATAAGGCTGTGCTGACACTGTTTCCACTGCCAACGCTAATCCACATATCCACAACAGACTCCTTCTCATCGTATCTGTTTTTTAACTTTGACTTTTGCAAATATTTTCCAATAGGTCACCGGTAATACGGTCACCACAAGAATCATCGACACAACAGTACCGAAACAGATGACAATACCCATCGGTGTCCACAACGAACTATGACTTATTATCATCGGAATAACCCCCACAGCCGTCGTAGCGGAAGTAAGGAAAATCGGCAACATGCGCCGTTTCCCGGCATCGTAAGCAGCGTCTCGTGCACTCCACCGTTTCCCGATTCGTAAATCTTCGGCATGCTCGAACATAATGATCGCATTACGCACAATAATGCCCATCAAACTGATGATTCCCAGAATACAAGTCAAACCGAATTCCGTATCGGTCAACCACAAGCCGAGTGCGGCCCCAAGCAAACAGAGCAAGATCGCAATGAGCGAAACGGCCGAGATACTCACCTTCTTGAAATTAAACAACAAGAAGAAAAAGATAATTACAACAGCTGTTACCAGGGTCTGCACAATCGGCCCAAGTATCTCGGCATCGCTTTCTACAGCTCCTCCATATTCGAACTCAACCCCATCGGGTAAAGAAGGTCCGACACGACTCACCATCGCCTGCCGTACCGCTTTGAAAGCGACTCCTTCGTTATATCCTCGACGTACATCAGCCATTACACTGAGTGTTCGCACCCCGTTACGACGAACAATCTGACCTGCATTCCAGGACGGAACGACGTCCGCCACCTGGCGCAACGGAACCGAAACCCCCGGAACGCCGGTCGATATATATCGATCACCTACACCGGACGGATCCACATCTTCTGACTCATCCGTCTTGAAGACAACCGACAACGGATAATCTCCCTCCCAAAGCGTAGACACAGGGATACCGCCATACCCCGCGGCCACCTCCGTTTCTGCGATAGCTCGGGACACTCCAAGACGCGCTGCCTCTACAGGGCGCAATTTGACTTCAATTCCTGGCAAGTATTCTTCATAATTGGTATGAATCCACACCAAGCCTTCGATATCTTGCATGGCGGCCATCAGCGAATCTCCCGCTTGACGCAGCGACGCAATATCATCCCCTCGGAAACGGACCTCGATCGGAGTGCTCACATTCTGATAATCGATCTGCTTGAATTTAACATACGCATCCGGGAAATAATCAGCATATCGATCTGAATAATCGTCCAATACGCCACGTGTCGCCTCAACCGACTGCGTATTGACGATGAACTGAGCGTAATGTTTCGAGGGCAAATTCGGTGCATAAGTCGTTTGAAAACGAGGTGATGATGTACCGACAAACGACGTGATAGACCGTACGCGCGGATCGGCTTTTAACACCGTATACACACTGTCTGCCATTGTAGCAGTACGCTCGAGCGAGGCTCCTTGAGGCAAAAAGATCTCAACGGCCAACTGGTCGCGATCGGCAAAAGGCATCATACGCGTTTTGAGTCCAAGTAAAATCACAACGGCCAATGCAACCGTCGAAGCTCCGATCAGTATCGTCGTCCAAGGATTACGGAAAGTCCAGTCGAACGCATAACCATACCATCGTTCCACCACCTCAAGCATATTGAACCGCTTCTTCCCATCTCGCGGTGTTTTCGTCTTCAACCCTTTGCGGATCAGGACATACTGCAGATAAGGGATAAAGATCATTGCCAGTACGAGCGACATCATCAATGAAATGGTCAATGTCCACGGGAAATCTTGTAAGAAATCGAGAAACTGCCCCTTCATCGTAACCAACAAGGGGAAAAAGATCACACAAATACAGAGCGTAGCCAATAGAATCGAACCGAAATAATTTTTAGCACTGGCTATCGCAGCATACCAACGCGACATACCCCGATCCAAATTGTCGAGATAGGCATCAACCACAATGATCGAATTGTCGACGATCATGCCAAGTACCACGATCAGAGCGGCCAACGTCGCCGTATTAAGGGGAATACCGACCACATACATCACCCCGATTGAAGCAAAAATACTGATTGGTATCGACGTAGCTGCAACTATTGCCGAACGGAATGGGAAAAGCACCATCATTACAAGAATCACGACGACAATCGACACCATCAGATCGCGTACAAACGAGGTCACCGAATCATCGACCACTTTGGGTTGATCGGCAATGCGTTCGACAGTCACTCCATCGGGCAGAGTCTGCTGGAACGCTGTCAACACCTCGTCAACCTGACGCCCATATTCGACTATATTATTGCCCTCCTGCATCTCCATTGACAATACGACCGCCTTATGACCATTATTGGTAATATAACTGTCCGGGTCGTCGTATTCACGTACGATACGCGCCACATCCCGCAAACGGATCACATTACCTTGTGGATCGCTGTATACAATCTGCTCAGCGATCTCATATTCCGAATCGTATGACGTCGCAAAATGGATCGGCAACTCCCGCGTCTCCGTTTCCACACTACCTCCTGCAGTCGTCAACCCTTCGGCAAACAACCGAGCCATCAACTGAC
>CASDSC010000115.1 GCA_949283215.1 uncultured Alistipes sp.
GTGCCGCAATGGATGCGCGAGACGGCTCGTCGTACGGGGGCAGCCCTGATGGGGAGTGTCGCCATTCGAGAACGGGACAATGCTGGGGTGGAGGTCTATTACAATCGTCTGCTGTTTGTCCCGCCGCAGGGCGATATACAGTGGTACGACAAACGGCACTTGTTCCGGATGGGGGAAGAGCCAGAGGTGTATCGTGGTGGAATGGAACAATTGACGGTGCAGTATAACGGATTCCGAATTCGTCCTGTGATTTGTTATGATCTTCGTTTTCCGGTGTGGTGCCGTAATCGGAGAGATTATGACCTGTTGGTCGATGTGGCCTGCTGGCCAGCCTCGCGACGAGAGGTGTGGAGGGCTTTATTGCAGGCCCGAGCGATCGAGAATGTTTGTTATGTCGCCGGGGTGAATCGGGTGGGACATGATCCTTTGACGAACTATGCGGGTGACTCTTTGGTGTGTGATTTCCGGGGCCGGATGATGGCGAAAGCCGAGGGGGAGACCTCACAGATTGTCTCGACGGTGTTGAATCGGGAGGCCCTGGAGGAGTTCCGGGAAAAATTTCCGGTTCATCTCGATGCTGATGCTTTTGAAATCGTTGGATAGAAGCACCCCCCCCCTTGGAATTTTTCAATAGCAGGATTTTTTTGTTTTTAATTTAACAAAATCTGTGTTTCATTGTCCTTTTTTAACTAAATATTCTGATTTTTTGCCTTTTGATTTTGTTGTTTCATAAAAAAAAATTATTTTTACTTATATCTAAAAAATGTAGAAACCTATTTATTACTCTATCAAATTTTATGAAGGTTAAGTAGAGTATTTTGATAAATTAAATTATATGTTCAGAACCTCGACTACTATTCTTCCCATTCTTTTATCCGTAGCTACCCTTACCAGTTCATGGGGGGGGGTGGACAATTCGGTAAATGACGAATCCCAAGGGCAGCGATCTGCTGCGGTTCAACAAGTAAGTGGTTCCCAAACTTCCAGTCAAACTTCCCGTACTGTGACGGGACGTGTCGTCGATGAGAATAATCAGCCGCTGGTTGGCGTGGCGGTAGTTCTCAAAGAGACGAATGCTGGTGTCTCGAGCGATGCCAAAGGCCATTTCTCGATTGATATTCCCGACCGTTTTAAAAGTGCTACGCTTGTCTTCATGTATGTGGGGATGCAGCGTAAAGAGGTTGTTGTTACCACCCAGAAACAATTGAACGTGCAATTGTTGTCGAACACCGAAATTGAAGAGGTGGTCGTAACCGGTTATGGCGTCATCCAGAAACGATCCGATCTGGCCGGTAGCGCCTATGAGGTGACAGCAAAGGATATCGAGATGCTCCCGGCGGCGCGGATCGACAATCTGCTCGAGGGGCAGGTTCCGGGCTTGGTCGTGATGCCTAATATTGATTCTCCGGGGGCCCCGCGTTCCCGGCTGAACATCCGTATTCGCGGCGATGCCTCGTTGAGTGCTTCGAACGAACCGCTGTGGATTGTCGATGGAGTGCCCATTTATACGGGCGGGACAACTAATCTGGTGAGTGGCATGAGTTATTCGGTTTCGCCATTGGCCGGAATCAACCCGGATGATATCGAGTCGATGACCGTATTGAAGGATGCCTCGACCACAGCGCTGTATGGAGCGGATGGTTCCAATGGTGTAATTCTTGTAACGACCAAAAGCGGGAGCTCCGGGAAGGCCCGTTTTAATGCGAGCGTCCGTTACGGTATTGCGGCAATCGATCAGAGTACGCGTATTAAGATGCTCAACGCTTCTCAGTGGTGGGATTATGCACGTACGGCATGGACCAATGCCGGTTATTCGCTTGCGAATTTTCCTTTTCAGGATAATGAATACAATAACTACTCTGCAACCGATACCGATTGGGGGGATGTCTATTTCCGTATAGGCCACAATTATCAGGCTAATTTTTCGGCCAGTGGCGGAACGGAACGGATAAAATCCTATTTTTCGGCGAGTTATTATCGTCAGGAGTCGACTCAAGTGGGAAATACGACGGATCGACTTACGGCTCGTGCCAATACGCAGTTTCAGTTGAATAAGTGGCTTTCGGCTCAGGTTGTTCTTTCAGGAGTCTATACGACTGACAACATGTTGCCTATCGGGCATGAATATTATGAAAACCTTCCGATCTTCTCGCCCTATAACGATGATGGCACCTATCGTACGATGAATTATTACAGCCAAACGACGACCAGTTATAATCCGGTGCGGGTTCGGTTCTATGACAATACGTTGCAGAATTTGCAGAGCGACAATCGGCAGCGGGCATACCTCGGTACGGCCAATGTGTTGCTGACTTGGAAACCTATCGAGGGTTTGAAGGCTGTCACCCAATTTGGGACGGATTACCAGAGCCGCTACGGAGACCTTTATGATGCACGGACTACGGTAAGCGGTTGGGATGGATGGGATCCGATCGGTTCGTCCCGACGCGAATCGGCTCTGGCCATAACATGGGTGAGTTCGAATCATGTCAACTTTGATCGTACGTTTGGGAAACATAGTATTAGCACCGTAGCCGGTATAGATTTGAAAGACGTTTCCAGAAATTCCGTTTATGCTTCCGGTTCCCACTTTATCAATGACGGCATCAAGGAGATCTATTACGCACAGAACGATACACGTTCCGGCGGAAGTAGTATGAGTCACTCCCGTCGTTTGTCTTATTATGCTCAGGCGATTTATACTTTTGATGGTCGTTACAGTGTTACCGCAAACTGGCGGCGGGACGGGGCCTCGAGTTTTGGACCGTACTCCACTTGGGGCGATTTCGGCTCGATCGGCGGAGTATGGAACGTCCATCGGGAGAAATTTTTCCATAGCGATGCGATTAATTCGCTGATGGTGGCACTCTCGTTCGGTATTACGGGCAATTCTCGGGTGGACTCCAATGTCGGAGGGACCTATACGTATAACGATTCGAGTTTCTACAACGGCCAGATGGGTGCAACGCAAGGCAGCGCTCCGAACCCGTATCTGGGATGGGAACGGACTTATACGACCAATGCCAAGATCGATACACGGCTGTGGGATCGCCTCTCCATTACATTGGAGGCGTATCA
>CASDSC010000116.1 GCA_949283215.1 uncultured Alistipes sp.
AAGTGGGGAGAGCAGGATTCGAACCTACGAAGACATAAGTCAGCAGATTTACAGTCTGCCCCAGTTGGCCGCTTTGGTATCTCCCCTCACTATGCTCGCGGCTGACTGTCATCTATCCGGACTTATCCCGTTTTCCGACATTTCCACCACATTCATTACCTTGAGCCGATGGAGGGATTCGAACCCACGACCCGCTGATTACGATTCAGCTGCTCTGGCCTACTGAGCTACATCGGCAATTGACAGCATTTTAGGGCTGGCAAAAATACGAACAATTTCTTAATATGCAAACTGCACCTTAAAAAATCGCGTGTTTTTTTGCTTCGCACCCCGTAAAACCCAGTAATTCTTTCCTCCACATCCTACCGGCAAAAAGAATTTGGTTGCAAAATTATAATTCTTTTTCATAATATCCCAACCAAATGCTTTTTATTTTCAGAATATTTTTGTGTTCTACACTCAATTCGATCTTCTGATGCATTATTTTCAACCGATCCGACGCACCTTCACCCAACCTTTTTATAAGGCATCCTTCATTCTCTGACAAAGCAAAATTTCCACATCCAATCCATCTTGCATTATAAAAAAGGCTGCCTTCACAAAAGGCAGCCCAAATCTCTACCGGCACTGACAGACCGGACTCAATATTCTATTATTTGGTCAGTTTTTCTTTATACTTTTCCAGTTGTTTTTTCAAAGCATCGATCGCTTCATCAACCGACTCTTCGAATGTCTTACTGCGACGTTCTGCCACGAGCTCCTCTCCTGGGACCAGCATTCTGATGGTAGCAACTTTATTGCCTTCATCATGATTCTTATCCACCTTGAGGATCACCTCTGCAGCCACGGCACGTTCAACAAAGCGTTCCAACTTTGTCATTTTTTTCTCGATGAAATCGACAAGCTTCTTGTCTGCATCGAATTTCACAGATTGAATTTTCACATCCATAATCTTCCCTCCATCTACTTTAATCTTTCATTTTATGCTTTGCCCTTGGGTGGGCTTTTGCGTAGACGTTTTTAAGCGTCTCGATCGTATTATGGGTATATATTTGGGTCGCTTTGAGTGATGCGTGACCGAGTATCTCTTGAATAATCCTCATGTCGGCACCTGCATTCAACATATGGGTTGCAAACGTATGCCGAAGCACATGAGGACTAGACTTTCCCTGCACACCCATTCTCTGCAACTCACTTCTCACTACGCGATACACCTCGCTACGACTAATTCTGCCTCCTTTTTTCGATAAAAATAAAAATTTTTCCGGGCTTAGACAAATATTTTCGGCCTTAATTTGGGCCAAATACTCTTGTATTTTTTCCTGTAAAACTCCGACCAACGGCACAACTCGCTCTTTATCTCCTTTTCCTCGTACTTTCAATCGTTCAAAACCGGAAGAAAAGTCCTCGATCCGTATATCCACCAACTCTGCAAGACGTATGCCAGTTGCATAAAAAAACAAAACGATCAAAGCATTTCGTTTGCTAATGAAGGAATCACTGCACTCTTTTTCGTACTCAACGATTCGCCCCATCCTGCTCTCCTCAACAAACACAGGAATATTCGTGGGTGTTTTCAGGTTGTGAATTCTACGTGTCGGGTCCTGCACACATTGTCCCTCGCGCTGCAAAAAATGATAGAAAGCTCTGAGCGATGATATTTTTCGGTTAACCGACACTCCTTTCATCCCCACCCTCGCCGATGATTTTTTCTTCGAGACCGTTTTGGCTTCCTCCATAGGCCCTTCTTGCACATTCCGTTTCGCCGTCACAGCACCCTGCCTCGGGACAACCTGTGATGCCTCCGACAATGAGATAATCCATGCACGCACATCGTCTGATGTTACAGATCCAGGCTCGAAAGTCATCTCATCGGCGCCACAAAACACAATAAATTGACGTATATCGTTACCATAGGCACGAATAGTCAATTCGGAATAACGTTTTTCCGCACGGAGATAATTCAAGAAATTCTCAATCATAACATTTCACATACATGGCGAAATTACGGAAAGATTTTCGATAAATATCCAAACATGATTAACTCCACCACATATTAGATAACGACAGGCATCCATCAGATTGTATATAAAAAAAGTGCCCGGACCGATAAATCGGTTCGGGCACAAAACTAGAGGCCAACCTCTCACTCGCTATTCTTCGTCGCGATAAGTTTTCTCCACGTAGATAGCGCGCAATTTGTTTACGCGGTTCACTACCGACGGTTTAGTAAAATACTGACGACGACGGAGTTCTTTGAGGATACCCGTTTTTTCGTATTTACGTTTAAATTTTTTCAGAGCGCGTTCGATGTTTTCGCCCTCTTTGATCGGCATGATAATCATGATCGTTGTAATTTATTCGGTTAAATTAAAATTCGGTTGCATGGCGCACTTACGACGCCTTTCGATTAAAAAAATTTACGGTTTACCGGACATCTACCGGGCCGAAGCAGAGATACGGTGCAAGTTTCGATGCTTGCTGCTGCGATATCGTATGGTCATCGATCATATCTCTCAGGGTACGCCAACCTCCTTTCAATTGTCTGTTTTTCAAAATCTTTCTCACCGACTGTGCTGTCAGATAAGGATGTCTGAGCAACTCTTCGGGAGGTGCAAAGTTAATATCAATTTTTTGAATTTTAGCACTATCAACCCAAATTTGTGGACAAATCAATTCAAAATTCCGTTCGGTCATTCCCTCAACCTCCTGTAACTGTGCCACATTTGCAAACCCACCGAGCCGTTCACGATAGGCCACGATACGGCCGGCCGTAAGCGCACCGATACCACGGACACTATCGAGAGTCGTCTGGTCAGCACCATTCAATTCCACCTTTCGCAACGACGATCGACGTTGCGACTGACCAGGAAAATATTCTGCATGAGTTGCAGAATCAAATTCATGCTCACGATTCCGCATCTCATGATTTTCATTTTCTACTTCTACAGGTTGGGATGACACCTCTTTTTGTGAAGACATCGTATCATTGCCTCTTTCCATATTTTCAGCAGATCGCTCCTTCTCGGTACTGAACTCAGGCAACGGTTCGATCCGGATATATGGCGCAAGTTTTTCAAACATCTCATCCGACACGGTATAACAATCGGCAAAATCTTCGGCCTCATAGAAACGTTTACCCGCCGTACGATAATTGATAATCACTTGTGCCTGCCGAGGCGAGAAACCCAAAGCCACCAGTTCATCGCGACTCACCGTATTGGGATCAAACACGAAAAGGTCAGCATCTCCGGCAATTTCTGATCTGCGATTGTTTGTCGTACGGTCCCCCTGCTTCCCGATTGCGTTCGCATCCTTCGTCGGACGGCGAAAGAAATTGTCCGTTTCAGCTCGAGATGTTCCAGAACGGTCAGCCGAATCGATCCGGGCATCAGCCAACATCGTAAAACTCCGTTCAAAATGAGGTCTTCCCAACGCAGCGACCAGCAACGACACCACCACAAGCAACGGCAACAAATACAGAATCCGACGTCGTTCGACGCGCGTAAAACTCAGTATTGCCCGTATTGTATCATGCCATTTCATACCCATTCATTATGCGAACACCTTTACCCATCACCCAATAATCGAAGGATAAATCTCCCCACGACCGCACGTCCTACTCAATGGACGTTCATTCCCCCATATTTAGTCTCTTCCTCTCTACTCCGCAATCTTCTATAAATCACCTGCATATCGATACAACTCTCCTTCGAGCCAATTTAGCATATTGGCTCATCCACATTACCACCCCACCAGACCGTCCGACTCTATTAAATATCATCATCACACCTATCTCACACACCACACCTTACTGTTTATTTCACCTCTGCACCTTCCGAGATAACCAGATTCCCATATCGTACTGAAGGTGATTCGATATATTCACCGAGTCCGTATTCATTCCATCGGGTATCGACCAACTGAATGGATGGCAGATCCGATACAACCACATTAGGCCACCGTACCGGCATTCCTGCCATTCCAGGCCTTTTACTCCGCGCATCGATGACAAGTTGCCTGCCGACGACCACGACATCGCGCCCCGGGTCACAATTTCCCGCCGCGAACCATAACAATTCCTCAGGAGACAACAACTCGGTGGCCGGATCAGTCAATACGATGTATTTTACCCCAGAGACCGCATATCGTTTAGCCAATAACGAGGCGTCTACGACTCTTCCGATCGGACAACGGATGATCACGGCAGCCCAGTCGGCTGCATAACGAGAATCCACCGCAGCACCATCGATCTCTGGGTCGATCTGACTGATTGACTCCAAATCCACGACAACATCTTCACCGGACACATTAGTTGCATCGATTGCCAACTTTCCGCCGAAGGCAGGGGTCGCCGTCGCATGATCCAACACATCGAGAGGGCCTCGGGCACGCATCAGATCGTCAGGGATACGCACACCACGCAATAGTTTCGCCAATGCATGCAGATCATGGATTCGTGTTTTCTCGGGCACAATGACCATCAATTTATTGAACATCATCTGTCCGGCACCCCACAAGGCCCCAGCCGTTTTGAACGCCTGGCCCGGATAATCCGACCGAATCGCGACAACCGCCAAATTATGCGCCACACCCGCATCGGGCAGATACAAATCGGTCACTTCAGGTTGCAGAGCAAATCGGATCGGTTCGAGAAAAATCCGCTCGGTCGCTTTGGCAATATAGGCATCTTCCTGAGGTGGTATGCCGACGATCGTTGCCGGATACACAGCATCGCGACGGCAAGTGATTGCCGTTATATGAAACACAGGATATAGATCTTCCAACGAATAGAAACCGGTATGATCGCCGAACGGTCCTTCGACGGTTTTTTCTTCCCGCGGATCGACATACCCTTCGAGTACGAAATCACAATCGGCCGGCACATACAGTTCGTTCGTCAGACACTTCACCAGTTCCACCGGACGCTCGCGGAGGAAGCCCGCCAACAGATATTCATCTACGTTATCCGGAAGAGGAGCTGTGGCCGCATAGGTATACACCGGATCGCCACCGAGACATACCGTCACCGGCATTTTTTTGTCAAGATTGCGATATGCGTCGTAATGCCGCGCCCCGGTTTTATGACGATGCCAGTGCATCCCGGTACGAGCCGGGCCCATCACCTGCATCCGATACATACCCACATTCCGGGTGCCAGTCTGCGGATCAACGGTATGCACGAGCGGCAAAGTCACGAAACGTCCGCCATCCCATGGCCAACACTTCAAGATGGGGAGCCGACCCAAATCAACTTCTTTGCCGGTCCATACTAACTGTTGACATGCACCGCGGCCCCGTTTCACGCGTGGCATCCAACGGCCCATCTCCCCCAACAAGGGCAACATCTTCCACTTGTCGGCGATTCCGACCCGAGGTGCCGTCAACTCTTTCAAGAGTGACCCTATACGTGCCGCAATCGACTCGAGTCCTCCCTCTGCACCCAGCGCCATAGCGATCCGACGATCCGATCCCATCATATTGGTCAGCACAGGGAATCCGGTCCCGGTATTCTCAAACAATAGAGCCTTCCCTCCTCCGGGTAGTTTGGCAACCCGGTCGGTTATCTCCGCGATCTCCTTCTCCGGATCAACCCGCACACTGACCCGTTGTAATTCTCCCGCAGCCTCCAGCGCTTCAATATATGCTCTCAAACTCTTATACATCGCTCTTTCTAACTAACTATTTGACAGTACCATCTTCTTACGCCCCTTCCCATCATAACCATCCTCTACACTCGTTTCATCCAATCCCTCATACACTTTTTCTCCTAACCTCTGACATCAAAACTACCCAACCCATTTTTTAACCTCCTCCCCCTGTCAGCGCCCCATATAATCTCTCAAATATACCATTTGTTTTTCACCTGTCCCATTCACTTCCAGACAATCTCTACCTACGTCATACGTAAAGGATTGACCTGTCTTCCTCCCACAAATTTATGTTTTTCTTTCCGATTTCATGAGATAGCGCCAAAAGTCAGACGAAATTTCGATGTTCGGGTCGATAATATGAATAAAAAACAGTAACTTTGAAGCCTTAGACAATTTTTCTAAACATTTAAAATAAAAACGTTATGGCAAATCTCAAGGATGAGAAGCTGTTTACCGAATTTCCACCGGTCACGACCGAACAGTGGGAAGCGGTGATCACAGCCGACCTTAAAGGGGCCGATTACGAGAAGAAGCTGGTTTGGAAGACTCCCGAAGGCTTCAATGTTCGTCCTTACTACCGGGCCGAAAATCTTGACGGGATCCGGTTCCTGGGCAGCCGTCCGGGTGAATTTCCCTACGTGCGCGGCACCAAGGATTGCAACGACTGGTTAATCCATCAGACCATCCGGGTCACGGACGCAGCATCGGGTAATAAAGCCGCTCTCGAGGCCCTTGTCAAAGGGGCAGAATCGATCGGATTCGCACTGGGAGAACTTCAGTTGACTGCTGCCGATCTCGACACGCTGCTTGCAGGCATTGATCTGAAACATACTGAACTCACCTTCTGCGGATGCAACACACCGGCCGTAGCCGAAATGGTCATTGCCAAGGTCAAAGCAGCCAACTTGGACAGCGAAGAGGTGAAAATCAATTTCCTGATCGATCCGATCATTCGCAAACTATCCCTGGAAGGTTCGATGAGTTGTTCAACTGATGGTTCAAACTGCTTCGGACGCATTGCCAAACTCATTCGCGAGGCCAAACCTTACAAACGGATGCGTTTCGTAGGTGTGAACGGCCAGGTGTTCAACAGCTGCGGTTCGACAATTGTTCAGGAACTGGCTTTCACACTGGCCGCCGGACACGAATATGTCGTAAAACTGATGGACGAGGGTCTGAGCGTCGACGAAGCCGCTCCGGCCATTCGTTTCGGGATGTCCGTAAGCTCGAACTACTTCATGGAGATCGCCAAATTCCGCGCAGCACGGATGTTGTGGGCCACGATCATGCAGCAATACCAACCGACTCGGGGCTGTGCCAGCAAAATGCGTATCCACGCGGTGACCTCGAAATGGAATCAGACGGTTTACGACCCGTACGTCAACATGCTTCGGGGCACGACCGAAGCGATGAGCGCCGCCATTGCAGGCGTACACTCGCTGGAGGTATTGCCTTTCGATGCGGCATTCGAGAATCCGACAGAATTCTCGTCTCGCATCGCCCGTAACGTACAGTTGCTGCTCAAACACGAGTCGCACTTCAACCGGACGGTCGACGCAGCCGGAGGTTCGTATTACATCGAAAACCTGACACAAAGCATTGCGGAACACGCCTGGAACCTATTTAAAGAGGTCGAGGGAAAAGGTGGTTACATTGCCGCCTTCGAAGCAGGATTCATCCAGGAGCAGATCGAGGCTTCAGCCGCTGCGAAGAACAAAAATGTAGCAACGCGCCGCGAATCATTGCTGGGAACCAACCAATTCCCCAACTTCGCAGAGGTAGCAGGCGAAACCATCACAGAAGCTACAGTAACACCTGGAAACGGATCATGTGGTGCATGTGCCGACACAGCATCTGGTATCAAAACCCTCCATCCATATCGTGGAGCCATGCCGTTCGAACAATTGCGTCTGAAAGTCGACCGCAGCGGCAAGGAGCCTAAGGCCTTCATGCTGACAGCAGGTAACCTGGCAATGGCTCGTGCCCGCGCGCAATTCGCATGCAATTTCTTCGCCTGCGCAGGAATCCGCGTACTCGACAATACCCATTTCGCATCGGTCGAAGAAGGAGCCGAAGCAGCATTGGCCTCAGGTGCCGAGATCGTCGTATTGTGCAGCTCCGACGACGAATACGCAACATTGGCGCCCGAAGCAAAGAAATTGTTGGGCGACAAGATTTTTGTCGTTGCGGGAGCCCCGGCATGCCAGGCCGATCTCGAGGCACAGGGAATCCACAACTTCATCAGCGTCCGTTCCAACGTTCTCGAAACGCTCAAGGGCTATGTCAAGGAACTGGGCATCTAAATCGCAACGGTTATGAGAGCAAAATTTTCAGATATTAGCTATCAAGGCACAAGCGCAACGTCGTGCAGCACGAAAGGTTGCGCCTCGGAGGGTCAAAGCGAATGGCTGACCCCCGAACAGATTCCCGTGAAGGGCACCTACACGGCGGCCGATCTCGAAGGGATGGAACACCTGAACTATGCAGCAGGTATCGCCCCTTACCTTCGTGGCCCGTACAGTACCATGTACGTGATGCGTCCGTGGACCATTCGCCAATATGCCGGTTTCTCAACAGCAGCCGAATCGAATGCCTTCTACCGTCGTAACCTGGCTTCGGGACAGAAAGGTCTGTCCGTAGCATTTGACCTGGCAACGCACCGTGGATACGATGCCGACCATCCGCGCGTAGTAGGTGACGTAGGTAAAGCCGGCGTATCGATCTGCTCGGTGGAAGACATGAAAGTGCTGTTCGACGGCATTCCGCTCGACAAGATGTCGGTTTCAATGACCATGAACGGAGCCGTATTGCCGGTATTGGCATTCTACATCGTAGCCGGTTTGGAACAGGGCTGTACGCTCGAGCAACTGTCTGGTACAATCCAGAACGATATCCTCAAGGAGTTCATGGTGCGTAATACCTATATTTACCCGCCCGAATTCTCCATGCGGATCATCGCTGACATTTTCGAGTACACATCGAAAAACATGCCTAAGTTCAACTCGATCTCGATCTCGGGCTACCACATGCAGGAGGCAGGTGCGACAGCCGATATCGAATTGGCCTACACACTGGCCGACGGACTGGAATATCTCCGTACGGGTGTCAACGCCGGCATGAGTGTCGATGCATTCGCACCGCGCTTGTCATTCTTCTGGGCTATCGGCATGAATCACTTTATGGAGATCGCCAAGATGCGTGCAGCTCGTCTGCTGTGGGCAAAAATCGTCAAACAATTCGACCCGAAGAACCCCAAATCACTTGCTTTGCGTACTCACTCGCAAACATCGGGATGGTCGCTCACAGAACAAGATCCATTCAACAACGTAGCCCGTACAGCCATCGAGGCAACGGCAGCAGCATTGGGCCACACTCAGTCGCTGCACACCAATGCATTGGACGAAGCGATCGCATTGCCTACCGACTTCTCGGCACGTATCGCCCGCAACACCCAGATTTATCTCCAGGAGGAGACCAAGATCACCAAGGTTGTCGATCCATGGGCCGGTTCATACTACGTCGAGAAACTGACCCACGAGATCGCGCACAAGGCTTGGGCACTGATCCAGGAGGTCGAGAAACTGGGCGGTATGGCCAAAGCGATCGAGACGGGTATTCCGAAGATGCGTATCGAGGAAGCCGCAGCCCGCAAACAGGCTCGCATCGACTCGGGCACAGACATCATCGTAGGTATCAACAAATACCGTCTTGAAAAAGAAGACCCGATCGACATTCTCGATGTCGACAACACGGCCGTACGTCTGTCTCAAATCGAACGTCTGAAGGAGCTCCGAGCCAACCGTGACGAGGCGAAAGTCAAAGCCGCACTCGATGCGATCACCAAATGTGTCGAGACCAAAGAAGGCAATCTGCTTGAACTGGCTGTCGAAGCCGCCAAGGTTCGTGCATCGCTGGGCGAGATATCCGACGCCTGCGAAAAGGTTGTAGGACGCTACAAAGCAGTCATTCGTTCGATTTCAGGAGTATATAGCGCAGAAGTGAAAAACGATCCCGATTTTGCCAAGGCCAAGGCCATGGCAGAGGCATTTGCCAAGAAAGAGGGCCGTCAGCCCCGTATCATGATTGCCAAATTGGGCCAGGACGGACATGACCGTGGAGCGAAAGTAGTTGCCACAGGTTATGCCGATATCGGATTCGATGTCGACATGGGTCCGTTGTTCCAGACTCCGGCCGAAGCAGCCAAACAAGCTGTAGAAAATGACGTACACGTAGTAGGTGTATCTTCATTGGCGGCAGGACACAAAACCCTTGTACCTCAGATCGTCGAAGAACTCAAGAAATTGGGTCGCGAAGACATCGTTGTCATCGTAGGTGGTGTGATTCCGCACCAGGACTATGATGCACTGTACAAGGCAGGTGCTGCAGCTATTTTCGGTCCTGGTACCCCGATTGCCACCGCAGCAATCCGTATTCTCGAAATTCTGTCTGAATAACATTCAGATTACATCTTTTCAAAGCACTCCCCGGTTTTGTAGAACCGGGGAGTGCTTTTTTATGATCCAAAGCTTCCTTCCACGCGTCATTCGCCACACCATATTCTTCTACCAAATCACGTCCGCCATAATCCCATCAAACTCTTAAATGCAACGGACCACAGACCGCCACGGCCACAAAAACAGATTCCTCGCAGCTCATATATACCACAAGGGGCATTCATCCATCAACAAAGGGAGACCAAAATGTTGGCCTCCCTTTGTTTCTATGCAATAAGCCGTTTTACAACTCTTCTATTGTGACCCGGCGGTTCTCACCTCCCGTAATATCGATCGTAATCTTTACATGATCTTCGGGCAACAACTCCTCAATCTTCTCGGGCCACTCAACTAGACAAAGATTCCCACTATAGAAATATTCTTCGTATCCGAGATCATAAGCCTCTTCGATCTTCCCGATCCGATAAAAATCAAAGTGGTAAATAATCCGTCCTCCTTCAGTATGATATTCATTAACTAAGGCAAAAGTGGGACTAGTCACAGGATCGACGACCCCCAATTGCCGGCAAATCTCGCGAATCATCGTGGTTTTACCCGCACCCATCTGACCGTACAATGCCACAACACCATCTGGCGGAATCATTTCGACAATTTGCTCTACGGCATCGGCCAAGTCACCCAATCCCTTTATATCGATCTGCTTCATCATTACTTGAGTTTACAGCAACAAAAGTAGCAAAAAGTTATATGTTCCCATTCTTCGTCGTCAAAATTCTTGATCTGCCCATACCATCTACTCATCTTCAGGGAGCAAGCCACCTTCTTTCCTTCCTCGCATTTCCACAATTTGCCTACTGCTTACCTTGAGATAAAGGAGACGGTTCTCGTATTCCTTCAGGTTCCAATTGGCCAGGCCCCGGCGGCGGCACTATACTTGACAATGGAGAATATGCTGCCGCAGAATTGGCAACAGGTTCAATTCTATCATTTGCCATAAACTCCTCAAAACTATATGTTTCGCGCGCAACTGATTTGATTCTTTTTACAATGGCCTCACGACTCGGAGCATTATAATAAGGGATATTATAAATCATACACTGATCCTGTTCAGCACGATATGATCCCTTTTGCCAGAAACAACCTTCATAAATACCCACCATTGAATAGCGAGGCAGATTAAGAAAATGTTTCCACAACACTTGTTTGGGGTCGTTAGTAAAATCAATATTTGAATAAAAACCGATACTCTGCCACCAACGCACATCCTCAATGACCTGAGGCGTCAAATAATCGGTTATCGGATATTCATCATGCAATTTACCGATACCGTGTCCGCCCAATTCGTGTTGCACCAAACCTCTAAAGTCATACGGATAAGCCTCTTGCGACATAGGGGCACGCGCAATGGAAGCGCCATCACTCCAGAATGAACAACGACCGCCGTACCAAGTCGCATTGAGAACGACTAAAGCAGCAGTTTCCGCCGTATTATTGTTGATCGGGGCCTTACGAATATACTCCCAGCAGATATCGATATTTGGGTCGAGCCCTAGAGATTGGAATTTGGTATCCTTACTACGATCACCTTCGATTCCGCGCTCATTCGATACAGCCCAAACAAAATATACATTAAAATAATCCCTGTAACTTTTATATGGTTCAATGGCAAACAGATAACCGGCCGCTTCTTTCATTGCATTCTCATAGAATCCATTGAGCATATCAGCACGAGTAAATCCATCTCCCATAATAACGATATTAACTCCTGCCCCCCGCGTTGCTGTCTGCCAAGTAGATACATATCCATCAATCGATGTAGCACCATCTTGCCATACTGTAAGCGTATCGCTTACATTCGTTGCCTCCGAATAAACTACGACACGCCCCCGACGTGGAGTATCGGACGGATTGGATGCAATATCAAGCAGGATATTTTCATCCACCGTTTCGTCTCCGGAGGTAACAGGTTCTGTTCCTACGCATGATATCCATTCCTTAAATTCATCAAGAACAGCTACATCGTATTCTGTATTACAATTTAAACCAACGCGAATTCTGGTTCCTTCACGGGGAATATCGGCATAACTTTTTTCGGGGAATGAGAGACGTGCCCTCGGCGGTTTGACACACACCAAGGGTTTTGTCTCATCACCAGACTGTACAGTGAATTCCAACCGTATCTCATCCTCATACGAAAGATTGTCGTACATGGTAATCTTCACCTGAGTAGTCCCCGGATTTCCATTTCTAGGAGAAATTGTGATTTGATGGTTCACTGGACCAGAGATTGTCCATGGCAGAT
>CASDSC010000117.1 GCA_949283215.1 uncultured Alistipes sp.
GAACATTAAAAGCGATCAGATATGAAATTACGCAAAGAAGCCAAAGTCGGTATTTTCGGCGTGTTGATGGTATTGGTACTGTATTGGGGTATCAATTTTCTGAAGGGACAGGATTTGTTCTCACGAAATAATACGTATTATGCGGCGCTCGATCAGGTTAACGGCATACAGACCTCATCGGCCATCGTGGTCAAAGGCTATAAAGTGGGCGTGATCAGTGGTATGAATTATACGCAGGGGGCCGACGGCAAAATTATTCTTGAGTTGTCTGTCAAGTCGAAATACAAGATTCCGACCAATTCCAAGGCTTTGATTTTTAGTGAAGGAATTATGGGCGGGAAGTCCGTTGAAATAAAATTGGGTGATTCGCCGGAATACCTCCAAAGCGGCGATACGCTTTATACGGAGATGGATAAAGGGTTCCTGGAAGTGGCAGGGTCCGAGTTCGAATTCATCAAGCAGCGGTTCAATCAATTGGTGACTGAGATCAGTACGACACTTGAGAATGTTAATAAGATATTGGTTGATAATACCTCGAATATCCATACTACGATGACCAATCTGGCATCGATTTCGGGAAATTTGGATGAAGTGATTTCCAGTGAATCGGGATCGCTCAAGGGAATGGTTGCCAATTTGAGCGAGATGTCGCGTAATTTGAAGAATAATTCAGAACGCATCGATCATATCATTGCCAATGTCGAGCATTTCACTGATTCGTTGAGTAGTTCTCATATACCGACGATGATTAGTGAGTTTACAACAACGTTGGATGAACTCAATACAACCATTGCCCGTATCAATGCCGGCGACGGATCGTTGGGTCAGTTTGTCAATGACAAGGCTTTGTATGATTCGCTGACGGTGGCGAGCGGAAATTTGGCTGCTCTATTGGCCGATCTGAAGGCTAATCCGAAACGATATGTCCATTTTTCCGTTTTCGGAGGGGGCAACAAGGATAAAAAAGAGAAAAGTAAGCAGTAACGATTAAAGTCACTAACCCGTTGATATATCCTGAGAATTTTGAAACCAAGATAGGTTTCGATCGTATCCGTGCGCAGGTTGAGGCGCTCTGTTTGACGTCGGGAGCTGTGGACCGACTGCGTGAAGATAAATTCAGCACCTCGTATGAAGAGATAGAAGAACGGCTTCAGCTCGTCGATGAGATGCGGACGGTATTGATGATGGAAGATGGTTTTCCAGATACTGGTTTTGTCGATGTCGATGGGTTTCTTCGCAAAGCGCGTGTAGAGGGTACTTTTCTGGATGTACAAGAGATCGTGATCTTGCGTAAGGCTTTGGCTGCCGTAGGTCAACTGGTGGCCTTTTTTTGTGCAGGCGACGAGATTCGATATCCGGCATTGCACGCCATGTCTGCGGGTGTTAATAGTTTCCCCTCGATAGTCAATCATATCGATTCGCTTATTGATCGCTTCGGTAAGGTGAAAGACAGTGCTTCACCTGCTTTGTATGAGGTGCGGCGCCGTATCCGTGAACGGGAAGGACAGGTGTCGAAGCGATTGCAACAGATTATGTCCCAGGCCCAGTCGGCTGGCATTGTCGAAGCCGATGCGTCGGTTTCGATTCGAGAGGGGCGTGCTGTGATTCCGGTTTCCGCAGTCAATAAGAAAAAGATCAAAGGGTTTGTGCACGATGAATCGGCCACGGGAAAAACATTCTACATCGAGCCGGTCGAGGTTGTTGAACTCAATAATGAACTGAAAGAGCTCGAATACGAGGAGCGTCGCGAGATCGTGCGGATTCTCGTCGACTTTACCGATAAAATACGCCCTGATTTGTCGGGAATTGCTACGGCGGGCAGCTATTTGATATCTGTCGATATGATTCGTGCGAAAGCTCGTTTTGCGTTGGCTAATCAGTGTATCAAGCCGATTCTGATGCACGAAACACGTCTTGAACTCCGCAATGCGCGTCACCCGTTGTTGGCGCAGGCTTTGGCCAAAGAGGGAGGACAAGTGGTCCCTCTCGACCTGCGCTTGACACCTGACCAGCACATTTTGGTGATATCCGGGCCGAATGCTGGGGGTAAATCCGTGTGTCTCAAAACGGTCGGGTTGTTGCAATATATGTTGCAGTGCGGATATTTGATCTCCGTATCAGAGAATTCAGAGATCGGGTTGTTCGACAATATTTTCATCGACATAGGGGATGAACAGTCTATTGAGAACGATTTGAGTACATATAGTTCTCATCTGTTGAATATGAAGCAGATGCTGGCGCATGCAAATGCCCGGTCGCTTGTTCTGATTGATGAATTCGGTTCAGGTACAGAACCGATTATCGGAGGCGCCATGGCCGAGTCGATTTTGGAACGGTTGCGTGAGCGAGGCTGTTTCGGGGTAATTACTACGCACTATGCGAATTTGAAATATTATGCATCCAATACAGAAGGGGTTGTCAATGGGG
The DNA here is from genome assembly GCA_949283215.1 of uncultured Alistipes sp. Taxonomy (GTDB): domain Bacteria; phylum Bacteroidota; class Bacteroidia; order Bacteroidales; family Rikenellaceae; genus RGIG1874. The sequence continues at coordinate 2,428 of CASDSC010000117.1, forward strand.
CGATGACCTTCGACGTACAGAATATCCGGCCCCTTTTCCGTCTTGAGATGGGTATGCCCGGCAGTTCGTTTGCCGTCGAGATTGCCCGTAAGATCGGCCTGCCGGAACCGATTATACGTAGTGCGATTGAAAAAGCGGGCAGCGACCATATGAATATTGAGCGTCAATTGCGGGAGATAGCACGGGACAAACGTTATTGGGAGCAGAAACGAGATCGTATCCGTATTGCCGAGAAGCGGGTCGATGAGTTGGCGGCCAAGTACGGATCTGAACTTTCTCAAATTAAGGAGGAGCGTTCGCGTTTGATACGGGAAGCTAAGGCCGAAGCCCAGCGTCTTACGGCAGAAGCGAACCGTCAAATTGAAAATACGATCCGTACGATCAAGGAGTCGCAAGCCGAACGTGAAGCTACGCGTATAGTACGCCGCAAATTGAATGATTTTCGAGAGGAATTGGCTCGCGATACGGAGTCCGATGACCGGATTAATCGTAAAATGGAACAACTACGTGAGCGTGAGCAGCGTCGTGAGGAGCGTAAACAACGAAGAAAGAATGAAACCCCAGTAGTGAAGCAGGAGCCTGAGAAGGTATTGGAATTGAAAGTAGGCGCTAAAGTCCGGATCAAGGAGCAGGATACAGTCGGAGAAGTATTGGCGATCAAGGGGAAAAAGGTGACCATTGCTTTTGGACAAATCACTACGACACTTGATCGGGAACGCCTTATTGTGGTATCGAATGCCGAGTTCAAAAAACAGACCCGTGACCTGAGGCCTTCGATTCGGCTTGATGCCGATATTTCACAGCGGCGGCTCAATTTTAAGCATACGCTTGATGTGCGAGGTATGCGTGCGGCTGAGGCTCTTGATGAGGTGCAGGCTTTTGTCGATGATGCCATCATGGTCGGTGCTTCCGAAATTCGTATTCTGCACGGGAAAGGAACTGGAGCGCTGAAAGAGGAGATTCGACGGTATTTGCGAACGGTGAACGACGTGTTAACCGCAGAGGATGAACATGTGGATCAAGGAGGGGCCGGGATAACGGTTGTCCGTTTGTCGTGATATAGATTACCTTTATTATAATGGCGATTATAAACAGCCGTATCTAGAGGTATGATAGATGTTGATTGTACGTTTTTCTGAGGACGAGACAAAAGTGGTATGTGCGAATGAAATCAAGACAAAAGGGTCAAATGTTGCGGTACTTGGTTGTTATTGCAGGTCGATAGTGCTTTCCTATATGTATTTAGACCCAAGTATAAATATTGCGGGGCGTTTGTTGATTTCAGGTAAATTGGCTCTCCTCCATTGCCCTACGGAATAAGTCCGGATCCATTGGGTCGGTGACATTAGATCAACAGCTACCGACAGCATTGTATCCTGAGCACAAACGTCCAAAAAATCAGCAAATAACTTTTGATTTCGATAAGGGGCCTCAATGAATAACTGACTTTGACGTTCTGTCCTCGCACGCTTCTCGAAACGACGGATTGCATCTCGACGGTGCGGTTCCTTCACTGGAAGATACCCATTAAACGCAAAGGATTGCCCATTCAGTCCTGAGGCCATCAGAGCCAATAAAATCGACGATGGGCCCACCAATGGTACAACTTCGATTCCCTTCCGGTGAGCCAATGCCGCAATCTCTGCTCCAGGGTCGGCTACCCCGGGAACTCCCGCTTCGGAAATCATCCCCGCACTTCTTCCGGATAATAACGGGACAATTAACCGCTCGATATCTTGAGGTTGCGTATGCTCATTCAACTCCGCAAACTCAAGCGTATCTATTGGCCTACCGATACCCGCTCGACTCAAAAAACGCCGGGCAGTACGTGCATTTTCCACAATAAAATAATCGAGAGAACGAATTATCTCTCCATTAGCCGCAGGCAATGTAGCATAAGGATCACCCTCTCCGATAGGGCAAGGCAACATATATAGTTTACCGCTCATCAGCTTTTGACATACACGCGTTTAACACGACTCGATATACTTGTAATGATTTCGTAAGGAATCGTTCCTAAAACGACAGCCATATCACTAATCGTATTTCCCTCTACCGGGCCGAAAATAGTAACTTCATCTCCCTCTTGCGCTGGGATGCCAGTTATATCAACCATGCAGGTATCCATACATACAGAACCTACTATCGGCGCAGGATGACCTCCGACAAGCACTGACCAATTGCCATATCCGAGATGCCGGTCAAGACCATCGGCATACCCCATAGGAATGGTGGCTGTACGCGTATCTTTTGAAATGACACCACGTCGATTGTACCCCACCGTATCGCCAGCTGGTATCTGTTTGATCTGTACAATTCGGCTTTTTAAGGTCCCCACGGTACGTAACCGAGCCTGTCCTCCACTTGATACACCATACAATCCGATACCGAGGCGGACCATATCAAGTTGGTAATCGGGGAAACGCTCGATTCCTGCCGTATTACAAATATGGCGTATGATCTGATGATCGGGGAAGGCCTTGCATATTGACTGACTGAGCTCATCGAAGAGCGCGAACTGTGACTGGGTAAAGACATCATGACGACTCTCGTCACTCGCTGCAAAATGAGAAAAGATACTTTTGACCTTCACCTCGCGACGCAAGCGTAACAATATCTCTATTACTTGAGAAATATCACCGCGCTGGAATCCCAACCGGTGCATACCCGAATCAATCTTAATGTGGATCGGAAAATTGCGCTCTCCGAACCGACGGACAGTTGCGGCAAACGCCTCAAGGGACGAGAAACTATATATTTCCGGTTCGAGCCTATGGGTAACCATAGCGTCAAAACTGTCCGCATCGGCGTTGAGCACCACAATCGGCATCGTAATACCAGCCCTACGCAATGTAACACCCTCATCGGCAAATGCAACAGCCAAATAATCAACTCCTTGGCGCTGAAGCATATTGGCAACTTCATAAGTTCCCATCCCATAACCCAATGCCTTGACCATAACCATAATACGTGTCCCCGGGCGAAGCATCGCCCGATATGTATTCAAATTGGCCGTCATGGCATCTAGATCAACCTGAAGAACTGTCGTGTGCGTCTTGAGTTCCAACATATGACTGATCCGTTCAAATCCGAAAACACGACTCCCCTTAATCAGTACCGCACTTAATGCCAAATCACCAAAGTTGTAACTATTCAACAACGTTTCGGTCCGTAGATAAAACTCCTTGTGGCATGTAAATTTATCACTATGCCGGAAAATCTGCTCCCCAACTCCAATCAAATAATCGATCCCCGCCTGACGCACCATAGCTGCTACCTTATTATACAGCGCATCCTCTTCAAGCCCACTCTGATAAATGTCTGACAGGATCAACACACGCCGACGCTTCCCTGCTACACTTCCCAAATAGTCGAGAGCCAAGGACAAAGAATTAATATCACTATTATAACTATCATCGACTATCTTAATCCCATTAATCCCATCTTTCAGTTCGAGTCGCATGGCTACAGGCTGAAGCAATGCTAGCCGTTCACGCGTTCTATCTCGATCAAATCCGAGCAAATCACATAAGGCCACAGCCAACGAGGCATTTTCGACGGAAGCATGATCTGTCATCGCCAAAGAGGAACAAGAGGACAAATCGGCAGCTTCACACAAAACGCGATCTGCAAAACAATGACGTACAGTATCAGCAGTCAATGGTTCGTCTGGCGCAAAAATAATTTTCGGAGTATCACGGAACAACTTCAATTTCTCGTTGAGCTTATGCATGACCGATTCAAAATTCTCCTGATGCGCACTTCCGATATTGGTAATAATCCCTATGTCCGGGCGAATCATTTTTTCGAGCCGCTCCATTTCTCCAGGCAATGAAATACCTGCCTCGATAACAACAAGATCCTCGTCGCCTGAGGTCATCAACAGTGCCAAAGCTACGCCCAACTGCGAATTATAACTTTTCGGACTGCGAAATACTCTAACATCCGGAGGGCATAATTGAGCTATCCACTCTTTCGTGATTGTTTTACCATTACTTCCCGTCACGGCGACTACAGTTCCCCTAAAAGTCTTTCGATAATTGGAAGCCAACAGCTGTAATGCGCTTAATGAATTTTCAACACGTACAAAACCAGCCTCAGGAAAACGAGTCTCATCAATCGTCTGTTCAACTACAAACATGCGGATTCCCCGCTCATACAACTCCGGAATATAATCATGGCCATTGTGGTTAACACCCTGCATGGCAAAAAAAAGCGAATCGGTATCACTGAATACCGAGCGACTGTCTGTAAAAACCGAACGGGCAACTCCATCACATCCCTCAAATTCTCCACCCACAATGCGGGCCACTTCGGATAAAGTATAGTTCATGTTATCTAGATTTCACGTTATACAACTTACAAACGACAAGATAGTTTTCCCTGTATTTATAAGTACAAAGAAAGTAATTTATACCGAATTTGAGATAAGTCTTTGCCAAAAACAATCCAGCATTGGTTCTTTCAAAGAGCCGTTCCTGGTATGATTATTAGAACATCTGAATACAAGAAGCAACAATAAGACTCTGTGCAGAATTATGAATTAATGTTGTATGACATACAACATAGTGATATTAGAAATAAAAAAGCCTCTGAAATTGTTCAGAGGCTTTTTTATGTGTGTTAATATGGATTATTCATATCCTGGAGCCTTCTTAGAGGCTGCATAAATGATCTTCAATGCATTGGCTCTACGTAACTCTTGCTTCAGGTCAGAGATGATACCCATCAAAGTCGTTTGATCAGCTTTGATACAAGTTGAGAGCAATGGACGTTCCTCTTCGCTCAACTTATCTTTCTCTGAAGCAATAAACTCCAAAATGTCTTTGGTTGATTTAAAGCTGTCGTTAAGTTGGATACGAGGAGCTGTACCGTACTTATCGCTTTGCAGCGGCTGACCTACGTAAATGTAGCTGACCAATGATTTCTTTTCCAGTTTCTGAACTTCAGATGCTTCAGGCAGACGGAATTTGACTTTCACATCAGTTTCACGCATCGTAGTCGAAACCATGAAGAAGAACAACAACATGAAGATCACGTCGGGCAATGATGCCGTCGAAATACCGGGTGTCGCTTTGTCACCCTTCTTTTTCATTACTGCCATAACTATTTTCCTCCTGTTGTATTACGCGGTTCGGCTTCCGAAATGCTTTGTGGAACGGCTTTTTGCACTGCCTTACGTTGATCCTCATCGAGATCCATAAACTTCTTATTGAATTTCATCATTGAGACGTCATCGCGAAGTTCATGGAATGCCCGAGTCAATTCATTTTGTACTTGAATATACATATCGTAAGGAGTTGCACGGTCGTTCTGAAGTGAGACGACACCTTTGCTGACCATGAATTTACCGATCAGCTCAATCTCAGTCTCTTCTTTTTCAGGCATATTCGGATCATTGGCCGGATTCGAGACGAAATTCTTGACCTCATCCTTCAGTAAGCTGATATCAGTCCGTTTGCCACCGACCAAAATTTCACTGTTTTTGTTGACATATACCAACAAAACGTTACGTTCTTTGACGTCTGTCGGTTTCACGTCTTCTTCCTGCAGAGCAGGCAGCACACGTTGAATACCAGAATCGACGTTCATGGTCGTGGCAACGAGGAAAAATATCAACAGCAGGAAGGCGATATCGGCCATAGAACCCGCATTGATTTCCTGTATTTTTCTACTTGCCATTGATTTTTGTTTTAACTGGAGCGCTAAGCTTCAGATTTTATTTGAATACATTCCTGATTTCACCCCAAATGATGACGATGATCGAAAGGGCCAATGCGATATACGCAGAGATGATACCCATATCGCTAAGTTTCAGTGTTGTGGCGTCATCAACCACGTTACCTGCAGAGGTAGTAATCGGCGCATCGCTTGCAGCCAGATACGAAATCAGCAAAATAACAACAACAACACCTAAACCTACCAGGGTTCTCATGGCACCTGTTGGGTTTTTCACTAAATTGACTAACGGGAAGACTACGGCACATACAATCGCAAGGAAAAGCAGAATGTAGGTCCATCTGATCATGAGGTCAACCGATTGGCTCACCCCTGTTACTCCAAGGTAGAATAACAGTACGAGTAGCACGCCGATGCCTAACATGACATATCGTATGATTGATAAATATTTCATCTGTCGCTATTTTTTATTGATTCGGCTTCCTTGATGACGAAGATGTCATGCGGGAAACCTCGTCATTGCTTCACTATTTCTTGTTGTATTGAGTCAGAATGTCGACCAGAGTAATCGAAGAATCTTCCATCGATACAACCAGACTGTCGATTTTCGAAACCAAATAGTTGTAGAACAGCTGCAGAATGATGGCTGCGATAAGACCGAACAACGTAGTCAACAAGGCCACTTTGATACCACCGGCAACAGCGACAGGCGAAACGTCACCCATAGCCTCAATTGAGTCGAATGCTTCGACCATACCGACCACAGTACCCAAGAATCCCAACATCGGGGAGAGTGCGATAAACAGCGAGATCCAGGTAAGACCGCTTTCCATTTGGCCCATCTGAACCGAACCATATGATACGACTGATTTTTCTACGACATCGATACCTTCGTCATAGCGATCCAAACCTTGGTAGAAAATACTTGCGACAGGACCGCGAGTATTGCGGCAAACTTCTTTCGCAGCTTCAACGCCACCGGTTTTGAGAGCTTCTTCAACGTTGGCGATCAATTTTTTCGTGTTAACAGTTGCCAAGTTCAGATAGATCACACGTTCGATCACGATTGCCAAACCCAGCACAAGGCAAAGCAGGATCGGGGCCATCCAGATTGCACCACCTTCGATGAACTTCTGTTTCAAAACTTGATGCATGGCTTGACCTTCGACGTCGGTTTCAGCATCGATAGTCGTCTCTTCGGTAACGGTTGTTTGCTCAGGAGCTGCGGTAGCAACGCTATCTTGAGCAAAAACATTTACAGTACCGAGGCTAAGAGCTCCTGCTACTGCTAAAGTTAAAAACAGTTTTTTCATAGTAAAAGTTAAAATTAATTAGTACTTATTTGTTTGTTAGCGTTAGTGTTACAAATTTGTTGTTAATGTCTGTCAGGTATAGGAACAATTGCACCTAATACCATGAAAACCTGTGGCGGAGAAAGCGGGATTCGAACCCGCGATACCCTTTTGAGGTATACACGCTCTCCAGGCGTGCACCTTCGACCACTCGGTCATTTCTCCTCGGATTCTGACATGAGCGGATCGTTGAAGTTTGGAATTGTACTCAAGATGCTTTCATAGTCTCTTTGTAGCCTTTATTCTATCCTTCCTGTCCGCCTATTTCAGATTCTGAATATAATCGTTTTGCGTATGTGTAAGAACTTGTTAATTAATCGTTTGTTTATTGCAAAAGAAGTATGAAATCCTTTTGCAAAGGGCCTTTTAGGCCAAAACGTCTGCGAAATATACGAAAAAAAATCATTACGCAAAAAAGTTACCTGCTAAATTCGCCTCGGATTGGTTTGTTGAGCAGGAGTAAGCGTTCCGAGGCAGTTATGGGTTTACCAAGGAGGTACATCAATTTGGTAACTGCTGCTTCGGTGGTCATATCTCGTCCGCTGATTACGCCGGCGTGCAGTAGATTGATTCCGGTTTCATATCTTTCCATTTCTACACTTCCGTTTGGACATTGGGTAATATTGATTGTTACGATGCCACGATTGACGGTGTCCGCTAACGTATGGGTAAACCACTCGGCGACAGGAGCATTTCCTGAACCGTATGTCTCTAAAATCACTCCTTTTACAGCATCGAGGTGCAGGAGGGAAGAAAAAATTCGAGGAGACATTCCCGGGAAGATCTTTATTACTTCGACACCTGTTTCCAGTTCGGTACTAATGGTTAATGTGTTGGACTGGGATTCGATTTTTCGGATAACGGATTTGTTATAATGGATTTTGACGCCCACTTCTGCCAATGGGGGATAATTGTTTGACCGAAAGGCATCAAGTTGTTCGGCACTGTGTTTTGTTGTCCGGTTAGCGCGTAACAATTTGTTGTGGAAGTATAGTGAAACCTCGGGCACAACAGGTAATCCGTCTTGCCGGGCAGCTGCAATTTCGATCGCGGTAATTAAGTTTTCCCGACCATCCGTACGCAGTACCCCGATGGGAATTTGACTACCTGTGAATACAATAGGTTTGGTTAGATTTTCACACATGAAACTGAGCGCCGAAGCAGTATAACACATGGTGTCGGTCCCATGCAGGATGACGAATCCATCATGATTGGCATAATTGTCACGGATGAGCGTGGCTAGCTGGACCCAGAATGCCGGAGTCACATTGGCCGAGTCAACCGGAGGGCAGGAAATGACTTCGATTTCGACGTCGAGTTTGCGGAGATAGGGAAATTCATCGTATATATCGCCGAAATCGAATGGTATGAGAGTGCCATTATCTGGATCGGTTTTCATCCCGATTGTCCCGCCTGTATAAATTACTAAGATCGATGGCTTCATATTCGACAATTTTTAAGCAAAAATAGAAACCGTGCAGTTTGTGTATTATGTGTCCATTTTAATCTTTTGTAAAGATTTGCTCTGAATACGATATAGGATCACTAAATTTTCTAAACTACTGTGTGTAATATTATGCTCGTTTCATTGTAAGACGTTTGTGGGCTTTAATCCGAATATGTCGAGGGCTGTTTGGGTTGTTGTCTCGGCTACGATTTCAGCGGGCATGTTGTATATTTCCGCGACACGATCACAAACGTAACGTATGTATGCACTTTCGTTCCGTTGGCCGCGGAAAGGAACCGGCGTCAGATAGGGGGCGTCGGTTTCGAGTACGATATCCTCGAGAGGTATTTGCCGCAATACTTCAGGTAGCGTGCTGTTTTTGAACGTAATGGTCCCTCCGATGCCGAATCGGAAATTGCCCACTGCACGAATAGCTTGATAGTGGTCGTAAGTGCCGGCAAAACTGTGCATGATACCTCGCAGATTACGGTTCTTGTAATGTGAGAGGATGTCTATCATTTCAGGCCATGCATCTCGGGTGTGAATTACGAGCGGCAGGTTGTGATGTATTGATAATTCCAGTTGAAAGCGGAATGCTTCTGTTTGTTGCGGAATGAAATCACGGCTCCAGTGGAAATCGAGCCCGACTTCTCCTACGGCGTAAAAGCGTCCGAGAGGAGGACGGTCGAGCAGACCGGCCACTCGGGCCAGATCATTGCGGTAAGATGGGTTGTCATTGATCGACGTGGGGTGTAGCCCCATCATTGGGTAACAGAGTTCTGGGTGTGCGGCGGCTAAAGAGAACATGGCGTCGTCGCATGTAGGATCGATTGCGGGTAAAAAAATATGGCTGACTCCAGCTTTGATCGCTCGATCCAATACCTCTTTACGGTCGGCATCAAATGCCGGATCGTATATATGGGAATGTGTGTCGACTAATTGCATGGATCTGTATGTCATTAAAGTTTTTGATACATACGGCCGGGAAGCGTCCTGACAAAACCTGCAACCTCCAATGTCAATAACAGTGCCGGTAATTCATTCAAAGGTATGCCAGACTGTTCCGACAGTAGCTCGATTGATACTGGATGTTCTTGGTTAAGGTATTTGAGAATGGCCTGTTCTGTGCCACTGATTGGATAAGATAATGTTGGTGGATCTATACAAGACTCGGGTTGTTGTTCTGTTTCCCATCCCATGGTTTCAATGATGTCGTTAGCCGAACAAACCATTGTCGCTACATTGGTACGAATAAGTTGGTTGGTGCCTTCAGAATACCGGTCTCCGATACGTCCGGGAACTGCCATGACGTCGCGATGATAACCACTGGCCATTTGTGCGGTGATTAACGAACCTCCTTTTGCTGCCGATTCGACAATCAAAGTACCCATGCTCAGACCGGCAATAATCCTGTTGCGCTGAACAAAAGCAGACTTGTCAGTGTGGCATCCAGTGTGAAATTCTGAGAGTACAGCCCCTCCAAGGCGGACCATTTCTCGGGCGACATCGGTATGTTGAGGTGGATATATCCGGTTGAGTGGATGAGCCACGACGCCGATGGTACGTAAGCCGTATTTGAGAGCTGCGCGGTGGCAAGCCACATCGATTCCGTAAGCTAATCCGCTTACAATGACTAAATCGGGTATCAATGCAGCCATCTCTCGGATCAATGCATCGCACATTTTCAACCCGTACGATGTAATGTTTCGTGTGCCGACAATCGAAATCATTTTTGTTTGCACTAGATCGGTTTTCCCCATTACATAGAGAAGGTGTGGATAATCCGGGCATTCGCGCAACAAATCGGGGTATTCATGGTCGGTTGAGGGTATGGCACGTATATGGTGTTTAATGCAGAATGCCAATTCTTGTTCGGCGCGAGAGTGATATTCTTTGCGGGAAATAGATTCAGCTATTGTGGGGCGTAGGTTGGCAATTGTAATTAGCTCATTGGGAGTTGCACGGAAAACCGCTTCGGCCGAACCGAAACATTCGATCAGATGGATCGCCGTTTTGGCGCCCACTTCGGGGTGCATTGTAAGCGCAATATCGTCGACAAGCATGAGCCTTTCGAAATCGTTTGGTTTACCGAAATGTAAAGGTAGTAAAAAAGAATCGGATAACCTGTTTTGGAGAATAAAGAATAATTCCTATCTTTGCCACGCTATTCGATTAAAGGTCCGATGGCCGAGGGGTTAGGCACAGGTCTGCAAAACCTTCTACAGCGGTTCGAATCCGCTTCGGACCTCGTAAAAGTCGCGTTATTGATATCAATAACGCGACTTTTTTTTGCCTTTTCATAAAAAAGTCTCAAAAATATATAGGGATATGGGAAGGTGAGGATATATTTTTAGGTTAAAATTACCTATGTTTCTTGTTGGCATTTAACCACGGTTGAGGTGATTAATTAATCCTATATTTTTGAAAAGACTTTCCACGTACAAGCCGGGATGAGAAAATTAACTTGAAAGTTTTATTGGGAAGCGATTGTTTGCATGAAAAAAATCATATATTTGTTCTTAACGTAAATTTAACCTAGACGAAATACTAACCAAAAACAGAATAATAATGAAACTTAAAACGATTGTGCTCGTTTTTTTTCTCTTTTCCGGTGCAGCAGCCATGGCGCAGGTCAGCCCTGAAACGATAGCAAAACGTGAGAAAAGGAAAAACTTGACCGTAAAAGAGTGGAATACGGATGCCCGTTCCCAAACTCGTTGGATGGATCATTTGACCGTTTATGATGATCAAGGGCGCAAAATCGAAGAGATAGAATATGCGACGTATGGGCAGAAAGAACGTATTACGATCGAGTATAACGAGTCCGGCAAGGTCGAGAAAGAGGTAGTTTACGATGATCGTAACAAACCTTATCGTATTCGCAAGTACGAATACAACGAAGATGGGACGAAGAAGAAGCAATATAACTATCTGCCTAATGGGAAATTATATTCCGTAAAGGTATTCGAATATATTTTCTCGGATCAAGAAGCAAAGGCATCCACCTCCTCGACAACGGAAAATTAAGATAGGCTCATGTCTGTATCGAATCTACATAGGTTGCCTGTTGTGCAGAGGATGCAGCCCATAGATCTTGCAGAGATGAATGCGATCCGGTTGATGAATCGTGTCGATACTAAATTTCTGGCGTCAAGTCGTCAACTTGAGGAGCTTCTCACAAGAGCATCTGCAGATTATCGTATTCAGGAGATTGACAACAAGAGGGAGGGGTGTTATGATACTCTTTATTATGACACCTCGGATGTAGCAATGTATGTATGTCACCACAACCAACAGTTGTGTCGGCAGAAAATCCGGACTCGTACCTATTTGGATTCTGATCTTTCATTTCTGGAGGTCAAAAATAAGACGAATAAGGGGAGGACAGCCAAGGTCCGCATGAAGATCTCCCGAGATGATTTTTTTGGATTTTGCGGCAATGAGACAGCGGCTGATTTCATTCGGCAGCAAGGGTCTTATTTGCCTGAAAATCTTTCACCTCAGGTTCGTACATGCTTTAATCGGATCACGTTGGTGAACCGGGCAAAAACAGAACGCCTGACAATTGATACAGGTCTCTCTTTTGAGAATTTTTCATCCGGGCGTTCATGTTCCCTTCCTGAGTTGATGATTATCGAATTGAAACAGGATGGAATGATGCCATCTGATATGAAAGCGATCTTGCGTAAGATGCGCATTCAACCTGTTAGTATCAGTAAATATTGTTTGGGTACTGTGCTAACCAATTCGATGACAAAGCAAAATCGTTTCAAGAAAAAATTGAGATATATTGAGAAAATAACACACTAACTGCGCTACTTTTAATAACATGGAAACTTTCCCAGACTTTGATCCTTCTATTGCAGAGGAGTTCGGTGCAGCAGCACCATCTGTCATCAGTTTTTTAGGGACACCTCTTTTTGAGGCAGATAATATGCTGCACCTGCTCATTCGTTTCTTTTTCAATTTATTGGTCGCCTGGATCATCATACAGTTTTTCTATTACAAGAAAAGTAAACGGCGTGACTACTATCTGACATTCATGCTTTTCAGTTCAACGATGTTTTTGTTGATTTTCCTGATGGAGAATGTGAAACTGCAGATTGGGTTTACGCTCGGGCTTTTTGCTATTTTCGGTATGATCCGTTATCGGACAGAGACTGTTCCGATTCGTGAAATGACCTATTTGTTCGTGATTATCGGTATCTCGGTGATTAATGGTCTTGCACTAAGTATTTCCTATGCGGAATTGGTGTGCGCCAATTTGTTGTTGATCATACTTATGTGGATTCTGGAAAATCAAAAGATCCTCAAACATCGGTCAACGAAAATTATTCTTTACGAAAAGATTGACCTGATCGTTCCAGAACGTCGGGCCGAACTCGAGGCTGATCTAGTCCAGCGGACAGGCCTTAAAATTGATAAAATAGAGGTGGGTCACATTGATTTTCTCCGTGATGTGGCTTTCATTAAAGTCTATTACACGCTCGACAAGGACGAGACGAATACGATTGACGGAATAACGAAATTGAATCAATTCGAAGGGTAAGATGGCAAACAGGAAACGAACGTTTTTTTCGATTGTTTTAATGCTGTGTGGGTCTGCTGTGTGGGCCCAAGCGGAGCCTGAACGTGCGACGGTAGAAGATAATGATTTGCAAATGCGTGTGGGTTTCGATATTTCGAAAAAGATCGCTCGTGGATTGGAAATTACATGGAACGAAGAGTTCCGTATGAAAAATACGCTCTCAACCTTGGACCGGATTCATTCAGGAATAGGTCTCTCTTATAAGGTGAATTCCTATTTTAGTGTGGGGACGGAATACAATTTTATAGTCATCAATCACGATGGGAAAAAGAGTACCGATTATCAGAAATATTGGGATTTTCGCCATCGGGTCAGACTTAATCTTATTGCATCGTACGATGTGGGACAATGGAAATTCAGTTTAAGAGAACGGCCTCAGATGACAATCCGAACAGATTCGATTAATCCGCTTGAAAAACGTAAGGCGGAATTTGTCCTCCGCTCCCGACTGAAAGCACAGTATAAATGTCGCAGATTACCTCTTGAACCTTACGTTGCTTTTGAAGTTTATAATACTCTCAATGCTCCGAAGTTCGTTTCGAATTATGTAGAGAAACTTCGTTCAGAGATAGGCCTCGACTATGTGTTGAACAGGCGTAGTTCGATGACCTTTTACTATAGGTTCGATTATGCCACTACGAAAGACGTAAATCTGAAAAAATCAACGGGCGCCTTAAAATCGATAATTACAGAGAAGTCATACAACCATATTTTGGGTGTTTTTTACAGCTATAAATTTTAAAGGGGTTATACATCCTTTTTTAATTCAATAGACTTGCGCCTGTAATGTACACTCCAATCAGTCGGTTGGTGAAAAATTTGTAAATCGGGATTTTGTAGGTGGATAGCGTGTTGAAATTTGTAATGCCAGATTGTTGTGCGCCCACCATAGAGTGACTGCTTACGTTATTCGTGAGAGGAGTGAACTGCCGTTCTTGCAGATAGAGAGATTTTTGTGCCCTGCGACATGCTTCTCGTTATTTCTATATTTAAAAACGGGTGCCTGTACGGCAGTAGAAAGTACAATAACGTGGGTTTGGGCCGTAGCTACAAATTATATAGCAGATCGTACATGTCAATGTACTACAACCGGAATTTTTAGGGCTGAAAGAAAAAGCTAGAAGGGCTTATGGCGCTGTGTGTCATGGCTAAAGCTTGTGTCTGACACTATCGGAGAATAGTCTTGATTTTTGTAAGCTCGGATCGGACGTTATAATTGGTGTAATCGATAAAATTTAGTGGAGATGAGAAATATCCCGTGGATCATTGTATCGCTGTTGGCCTTGTTGTTTTGTGAACGTTCGATGGCTTCATCTACGATTCGCGTACATTCAGTAGAGGATTGTTGGTCGTTTGAGTTGGACGGGTATCCCGACTTGTTGCCATTGATCACTTTCGTGCTGGATGGAGAGTGCTATTCCACACAGACAGGGCAGGTCGAACAAGGGAAGGTCATCGTGAACAATATGATCGAGATCGAATTTATCCCGTCTGTTTCATCTCAAGCCCTATTCGAGGGTGATGTGGTGCTGAAAAACATTTCGGATAAAGAGGTAATAATCGAGAACGTTGTTCCTTTCGGCGAAAGCGGAGATCATGTTTATATAACCGGTCTTGGAAAACACGGTTTGTCGCGAACACATCTGTTTCGTCCTGGCTATGCGCCAGTTAACGTCATTGTGCCCGACAATGCCTGGGAATTAGGCTATGCCTCTGTCGGAGATCGTGAGGGCGGATATGCTGCATTGGTACGCCGTAGAGAGGTGCAAAATGGGCGGGCTTATTGTTTCGAGACCATGCTACAGAAGAATGGCAGTGTCCGTTATCACCTCTGGGCCGAACCCTTCCAAGGATCTTGGCAGGAGGGATTGCGAACGATCTTTCAGCAGCATTACCTTTTCGATATTGAAGATGGA
>CASDSC010000118.1 GCA_949283215.1 uncultured Alistipes sp.
AAGTTGGATGTCTTGGAATTACTTGGCATTTGCAGTCTTGTTACTGAAGAAAATTTCACGAAAACAAAAAGTTTAAATCACTTCATTCTTACAAACAAGAGAAAAATGTAGAATGTATGCGAGTTTTAAATACCCTGACGGAATAGATGCTGATGGCTCTCTGGCATCTTTAGATTATTTGGCCTGATACAACGGGTGTTTGGGTAAATGATCGGGATCGTTTTTTGAAGTGTAAAAGCAGGATGGGCTGGCTGTTAATGGCTGTGAATATATGTCTCGATCCGTTGTCGGATGTTATGTTGCAGATTATTGAAATAGAGATTGATCTCTTGTACGTGAAAGTTTCCCATGGGAAAGAGCGAACTGATCGAGGGAATATAGTATTGTGCCGGATCGATGCCATCGACGATCAGGGTATGGGTCGATAGGTCGAGCCGTGCACCGACCGAGTACAGTATGGTGTCGACACTGCCGTCGGCCCGAAGAAATACGGATCCCAGATTTTGTGAGGAGGGTGCGTATGTCGTATCGGTTGTCCAGTTGAGTGGGTTGATGCAGACCGTATTGTCGGCAAAAAGTGGGGAGATGGCCCCTGGATCGCTGACGCTGTTGAAACAGATAATGGTCCCCAGGTCAGTCGAGTCTTGCGCCGGTTCTAACCCAGTGTGCGTGCGAAGTTCGTTTTCCGTGATCGAAAACCCGAAGGCGTAGGCCGCAACCAGCCTTTGGCGTTGTGTTTCGGTCAAGTTGCGTTTGAGTAGTTCGATCACCGCTTTGGCGCCTTGACTGTGGCCTGCCAATATGAATGGACGGCCTTGATTGTAGTGGGTCATATAATATTGGAATGCGGCTACAATATCTGTATGGGCTGTCTCGTAACGCCGATCGGTCTCGGTGCCGTCGGTCATCCACGATTCCATGGTGATCTGGCGGTAGTAGGGTGCAAAGAAGCGGCAGTCCTTGCCGAATAACGCCAGGCCTAATCGTAAGGCGTTATCAACCGCTGTACGTTGTGCTGAGTCGTCGATGTTCATATAGTGGCATACTGCTCCTGTCGGTGCGGTCCAGTCCCATATGCAGGTGGGAGCGATATAGAATACGTCGGCGTAGTGTGCTGTGGTGCCGGTCGTGTCTGTGGAAAACCATGCTGTCGTGCGAGTATAATCGGGTGGTGCCGGAATGAAATCCGTAGCCGTATCCTCTGTATTGTGGCATGCTATGGCGCAAAAGGCAAAAGTGCAGATAAGCGTAAGGCGAAAGAGGCGCATGGTAAGTTTTCCGGATTCTAAAGTTGCGTGTTGCATATTGTGGTCATGTCGTTCCTGCGGCGGATTGTTGTTGGCTTTATGTGACTGGATGTGTGGTGTCGTTGAGATTTCCCTGCCCGGAATGGGTTTGTTTGTGAAGGAATGCACGGGTGTTGGGATTATGTTGACATATCGTGTTTACCAGTTGATTGGCTCTTTCCCGATGCTGCGAAGGTAGTCGTTGGCTTTGGAAAAGTGCTTGCAACCGAAAAAGCCCCGGTATACCGAAAGCGGTGACGGATGGACGGTACGTAAAATGCAATTCTTTGTCCCGTCGACCATGGCCGCCTTTTTTTGGGCGTACGAGCCCCACAGCATGTAGACGACTCCTTCTTTGCGCCATGCGATTTCGCGTACAACGGCATCCGTGAAGCGTTCCCAGCCTTTGCCCGCATGCGAGGTCGGTTCGTGGGCCCGGACCGTCAGCACGGCATTCAGCATCAGTACGCCTTGGGTTGCCCAGCGGTCAAGATTGCCGCTTTGTGGAATCGGTGCGCCTGTATCATCGTGTACCTCTTTGAATATGTTCTGGAGCGATGGAGGAAACTGTACACCATCGTTTACCGAGAAGCAAAGTCCGTGGGCTTGTCCTTCGTCGTGGTAGGGGTCCTGACCGATAATGACCACTTTCAATTGCTCGAACGGACACATGTCGAACGCATGAAATATATTGCTCCCACGCGGGTAGACCCGATGTGTGGCGTATTCGTTGCGTACGAATTGAGTGAGCTCCGCAAAATAGGGTTGATTGAATTCCGGTTGTAAAATGGCTTTCCAGTCCGGGGCGATCTTGACATCCATAGTCTATGTGTTTGCAGACAATAAAGGTATAAAATGCGTATTATTCCGACAAATGTATAAAGCGATACGTTTCATGGTGGATCACCCCGGCTGTTTTGGGCTTATCGGATTGAATTCATGCGGATACTGGCCTTAATAAATGCAAGTGCACGTATTTTGCTTATTTCTACATCTTTATCGGCATGGTGGGGATTTTGGCTGACAAGACGAACATAACCCGGGCGATCGGATTTCTGTATGTATTTGACCGTAACGTACTCTTCTCCGTCTATATCGATTGATAACAAATACATGTCACCCCAAAAGATGTCTTCGATGTTGCCGAGTTGTTTGTACAGGACAATATCCCCGCTCTTAAGTAACGGGTACATACTGTCGCCCACCACATAGATCGCTCCGTCGCATCGGGGCAGATTCGGTATGTGGATATAATCGACCGGAGTGATCGATTTCTGGTCGAGAAAAAGCGGTACTAGACCTGCTGTTCCTTCGATATTATATAAGGGTACGCTTTGTACCGGAATCGTCCGGTCGCTCATGTGAACGAAGGGCGTGTAGTCGGGAGGACAGGTAAACATATCTCCGCTACCCAGTTCAATCCAATCCGGATTGATGTTCAATTCTTGTATTAAAATATTCTTGTTCCGCTCCGAAAGAGCGGCTTTCCCCGTCTCTATCATCGAAAGGGCACTCTTGCCAATGCCCAATTTATGGGCAAGCGCCTCTTGGGTCATATTCAACTCTTTGCGAATCAATCGTAAACGTTCGTTCGGTGTTGTCGTGGGTTGCGCCATAAAAAATTTTATATAAAATGAATGAAAGTTCAAAAATTGAATATATATTTGTCCTGCGCGCAGTGATTACATCCAACTCTCGGCTCGCAAGTTAGTAAAAATATTGGATTTGAAGAATTAATAGTTCAGAAATTGTATAATAAGTTAAATAAGGCTACTACTAATTTTGTCAAACTGAATGAAAGAAACTATGGAAAAGGCTTTGGAAAATTTGTATCGTAACGTTGCGGAACGACTCCTGGAGGCCATTGATGGACGTGACTATTTTAATGGTGCAGTACAGGTAGAGGAGGAAGAGGGTGAAGGTGTCTTGACTTGCTCGTTGATCATCTACCGTGCATGTGTTGAGGACATGACAGGGAAGTGTGATTTGATTACCGATATTGTGCCGGTTTGGTGGGAATATGCAAGCTATGGCCCTGATGGGTTACGTCCCAATGATTTCAGTTGGAATGAGTTGCATGCTTATTTGATGTCAATGAAATGAATCGTGTAATTCATGGATTTGACAGGTGTAAAGCAGTGTACAATGAGTTGGTGATCAGCAATTGATGGATGTGTATGGCAGAACGCGATAGTTGGCGACGGATGCAGTTTGGACAATTGTTGGAGGAGGGATATACTGTGCAGGCTGCTGCAGAACGTGTTGGAGTGACGTTACGTACCGGGTATCGTTGGAAACGTGACATGGCGGGGCATGCTGACCAGCCGGCCTTGCTCAAGGTGGAGGAGGACGTTAAGACGAGAGCTGATACGATTGAATCGACATGTGAAATGGCACAAGTGGAAGCTTTGCGCGGATTGGTACGTCGTGTGCGGGGGTATGTGCTGGAGGAGCGTAAAATGACCTTCGAATTGAATGAGCAGGGATTGAAACGAATGAAGGGGGAAGTAGTGACATGTAAAGAAGTGGCGCCCGATTTGACCGCGATTGTGTTTGTGCTGACAAATGCCGATGCGGCGCATTGGCCATTATTGCCTGGTAAGGGTAAGAGTCGGGGAAATGGTGCGGTAGAATGTTGCGATAGTGCCCAGAATGAGGAGGTCGCACTCGATCTTTCACGATTGTCTGACGCAGCTTTGGATGAGTTGATGGCTTTGTTTGAGGAACCGGTCAGGGTGCAAGAAACGGCAGATCATGGCGATGAAACGGAAACAGAATGTTGATATAAACATAACTCCTGATCGGTCTTGCGAGAATGAAGGGAGGGTAAATGAACGTGTGAGGGAGGAGTCCCGGCCAGAATCGATGTTGCAACGCCTGGCCGCTAAATCCGGGCCGCTGAGTCGGCGTCAGATTATGCTGGAAGGTATGAGGCGCGATTTGGATTGTTTTGTGCGATATGCAAAACCCGATTGGGCTCAAACTCCATTTCATGCAGTCTATTTTCGTGTATTGGATGCTTTTGCTCGCGGACGTATTCGGCGGTTGATCGTGACAATGCCTCCGCAACACGGTAAGTCGGTGGGCGCTTCATTGCTGTTACCCGCTTATGCGTTGGGGCTCGATCCTGACCGTAAAGTGGTCCTGGCTTCGTATAGCGAAGCGTTGGCAGGGCGGTTTTGTCGGAATGTCCAACGGTTGATGGATAAAGCTCTGTATGGTGCAGTATTCCCTTTCACGCGCCTTAAAAAGAGTGGTGACGGGAATGTGGGGTATGTGAGGACGGGGACCGAATGTGAAGTGGTCGGCCACGATGGTTCGTTGCTTGCTGTGGGACGTGGCGGTTCCCTGACGGGAAATCGCGTCGACATGATTATTCTGGACGATCTTTATAAGGATGCCATGGAGGCCGATTCTCCCTTAATGCGTGAACGGATATGGGAATGGTATACGACGGTGGTCAGTACGCGACTGCATGATCGCAGTCAACAATTGATCGTTTTTACCCGCTGGCATGAGGAGGATCTGGTCGGTCGTCTGATGGCCAGAGAGCTTGTCGAACCTCTGATTTCGTCGGCTCAATTATCTGGCTCTTGTCGGGATGGGTGGCTGCATCTCGATTGGCAGGCATTGAAAGAAGACGAACCGTCGGAACTTGATCCGCGTTCCCGTGGCGAGGCACTTTGGCCTGCCCGACATTCGGCTTTGGAACTCGCTCGATGCCGATCGCTCGATCCGATCCGTTTCGAGTGCCTCTATCAGGGACGGCCGGCACCGGCCGAGGGGTTATTGTATGGGGACGAATTTAATACTTATACTGCTTTGCCGGCTGATGTGCGACATCGATCCAATTATACCGATACGGCCGATACGGGGGATGATTATCTTTGCTCGGTTTGTTATCTGACCGATTCGAATGGTGTCGTTTATGTGACCGATGTGGTTTATTCGCGCGAATCGATGGAAGTGACGGAATTGGCTGTTGCGGAGATGTTGTTGCGTAACGCGACGCGGTTGGCCCGTGTTGAAAGTAATAACGGTGGTCGTGGTTTTGCCCGGGCTGTCGCTCGCCGATGCCCGCAGGTGCGCGTCGATTGGTTTTATCAGGGAGCGAATAAAGAGGCCCGTATCCTGTCGAATGCTCCGACGGTTCGGCATTTGATCCGAATGCCTGCCGATTGGTCTGTGCGATGGCCTGATTTTTATACACATTTGATTACGTACAGGCGGAATTTTCGGACAAATCGTTGGCATGACGCACCGGATGTTTTGACCGGAATTATCGAAAAAGAGTTCGCCGAATCCACGGAACGGCGTATTAGAGCGTTTGGATTTACTGCTTCCCATAAACAATAAGGAGAACCCGCAGGGTTCTCCTTATCTTGGTTAGGTTAGGTTTTAGTCAGTAGAGTCGTTCTTATAATGTTTTGAAGGCACTGTGCTCGTGCACGGAATGTTGGAAAAATAAAATCGCGTCTATTACCCGCGAAAAATCGATCCCTCAAAGACAGTCCGAACTTTCTTCTACAAAGATAGAAGAGATTTAATAATTTTCAAACATTTTGGGCTAAATTTTAGATTTAGTCCGCTACCGTTATGGTAAATTTATTTTGTTTTATATTGTAAATTATTGTTTTTAAATGTGTTGTATTTTTTAGGCGGTTTCTTCGTGTAGTTTAGTCATGTGGTGCGATTATAGTAAATGCAGTCGAGCGCTCATAGGACCCTGCTCGGCTGCATTTACTGTTCACGTGTCTTTTGTTATTCAATCTTTATATTGGCCGTCGTTTTTTTTCGGGATGTAGTTTGTTGTTCTGAGTCCATATTGTTTTGTTGGTGGCGGTGACGATAATTGGCTGGGGTTAGGTTGTATTCTTTCTTGAAGAGTTTGATGAAATGCGAAGTGTTGGGAAAATTACATTCTGCACCGATCTCCGAGATTGACTTGTTGGTCGAGATCAACAACAGCCGTGAATGCATCAGGCGTTGCTTGATAAACCATTTGTGTGGTGGTTCAAAGAAATGTTTCCTGAATTCTTTCTTGAATGAGGTGAGGCTCCGGTTACATTTGGCGGCTAATTCCTCGATCGATATAGAGTCGAATATGTGGGCGTTAATGATTTGTTCGAAGTTTTCCTTGCTGAGATCGACATTATCAAGAATTTTACTTTTCAAACAACATTCAGGATGAGTGATGATTAAGTAGATCAACTCGGTCATTTTGAGATTCTCTGCTGTTTCATCATGGCTGAACATGTCGTCATGCAGGTATTGATTTATCGTGTTGAAAAAATTTTTTAACGTATTCCATGCGGGATATGCTACATGGGGTTGTTCATGGCAATTTGCGCAATGATGGTCGTTCGAAATAGTTAAGTGATAACTGATATTGAGATTTGCCAAAATGCGGGCCAGTTGGTCAGAAGTATAGTAGAAGATAATTTGTTCGAATGATTTGCCGTTCTCCGGAATGTCTTCCATGTAATGTGGACCAGCATTCAAATAAAAGACTTCCCCACGATTAATTTCGTAGCGAACATCGCCGTAGTAGATGTATTTCTTTCCGCGAAGAATATAACCTATTCCGTGACGAGTAAATGTTTGCGCTTGAATACCATTTCGATGGGTTTGCGAATATTTTACAATCATCGGCTGTCGTTGTGCGAGGCGAGCGGAGTTAGCCATAAGCATAAAATTTAGGTGATGTAAAGTATGATATGATATAGTATAGTATATTGTATATTATCTGTTCAAATCTACGAAATTAATTTTGACCATGCAATAAAAGATTGTTTTTTAGATTCTAGATAGATTAGCTTTAATCTCTCTTTTTGATTAGAAAAATCGTTCATGTGTACAAAAATAAAATAGATTTTTTTACAATAGAATATTGTTAAAATATTTTATGCGAAATCGTGTGTTGAAAGGCGTGAAATGGTGTTGTGTGGTTCGATTTCATTAGGAAATCGTATCTTTGCTTTAATTCCTGAGTGGGATCAGAATGGCACGTTTCAAAAAACACGCCGAACGGTCTGGGATTCGTAAAAAAGTGCAAATTATGGTCAAAGATGATATCATAGAGTATGATCGGCTGCATTTGTGGCATCCTTATACCTCGATGGTGAACCCGCTGCCGGTATATCCCGTGGCTTCGGCTCACGGTGTTTATATTGAACTCGAGGATGGTCGGAGATTGATTGACGGAATGTCGTCGTGGTGGTGTGCTGTGCATGGGTATAACCATCCGGTACTGAATAAGGCTGCTGAGGAACAGTTGCATCATATGTCGCATGTGATGTTTGGCGGTCTTACCCATCGCCCTGCCGTGGATTTGGCCCGGCGTTTGGTGGCAATGACTCCTCAGGGGCTCGAAAAAGTGTTCTATTGCGATTCGGGGTCGGTTGCTGTCGAGGTGGCGGTAAAGATGGCATTGCAATATATGTATACGACCGGTCATCCTGAAAAAAATCGGTTGGCTACGATCCGGAGTGGTTATCATGGAGATACGTGGCATGCCATGTCGGTCTGTGATCCGGTGACCGGTATGCATTCGATCTTCTCGGGCCGATTGCCGGCTCAGTATTTTGTAGAACGTCCTGCGGTGCGTTTCGGTGCGGAGTGGGATGAATCTGATTTCGCACCGATGGCCCGGCTGATCGAACAGAAGCATCGGGAGCTGGCTGCGGTGATTCTCGAACCCATAGTACAGGGCGCAGGCGGTATGTGGTTCTATCATCCCGAGTACTTGCGCAGGCTCCGTGAATATTGCGATCGGTATGAGATCCTTTTGATTTGTGATGAAATCGCGACCGGTTTCGGGCGTACAGGGCGTATGTTTGCTTCGGAATGGGCCGATATCGTTCCTGACATTATGTGTGTTGGAAAAGCAATCACGGGCGGATATTTGAGTTTTGCCGCCGTACTGGCTACCGAACGGGTAGCATATGGCATTTCGAACGGTGTCCCTGGAGTGTTTATGCACGGACCTACTTTTATGGGCAATCCGTTGGCTTGTGCCGTGGCCAATGCCTCTCTCGGTATGTTACAGGAACATTCCCCTCTGGAGCGCATTGCTCAAATCGAGCAGTATCTGAAGCGATGGTTGGGCCCTGCCGCCGAGTTGCCGAATGTTGCCGACGTGCGTGTCCTTGGTGCGATCGGTGTAATCGAAATGAAACATGAGGTCGATATGGCGGATATACAGCGTAGATTCGTTAATGAGGGGGTGTGGATTCGTCCGTTTGGCAAGTTGGTTTATATTATGCCTCCCTTCGTAATTTCCGATTCGGAGTTGGAAACTTTGGCAAAAGCAATGGTGCGCGTCGTTGCCGAGATTGATTGATGGATAAAGTCGTTGGGTAGGGACAATCTTGCAGGCAGAGACTGTTAGGGTTTTCTGGATAAAGTCGTCATCTCGGATCGATGGGTAGAGTTGAGAGATAGATATTGTGTGTAGGTGCCTGTATGATCTTGATGATGGATAGGGAATTGCTTTTCTCAGTAACTGGAAAGTTGCTGGGAAGCGAGAGGGCTGTTAAAGCCAAATGAAATCAAGATTGATGATCAGTGTGCTGAGCGTCAATGCAATGAAGAGTAGTTCGGGGGATAATCCATTGCGCTGGACCAAGAAAGTAGGCATAATGACGCCAAGCGGAATGGCAAGAAGATTCAGCATGAGGACAGATTGTCCCGGGATGAAAATTGAGCTTAAGGCACATAATAACATCCAGATAAAAAGTTGGTAGGCCCGTTGCGGACGCGTCCTCATTGAAGAACGCGTAATACAGAAATTCCCTAAAGAGAGCGAAGTCGTGAGAATGATGATCGCTAAAAAAATGAGGCGGGGAATGTCTGTTTGTGTATTGAAGCTCGGATAGTTTTGACTTAAGATCAGATCGTCGTACAGTTGGTAGGCAACGGCATAGATCGGGTCTCCGATGGCCCATACGATATAACTGCACAGTAAGAATGGAAGCAACAGACCTGCCAATGCTGCGATAGTTTCCCGGCCGTTACGACGGAAAATACGCGTTGCAATAGGGACCAGCAAGGCATAAACCACCGCAGGAGCATAAAGTAACGGTGTCAAGCCGATCATAAATGCCCCGGAGAATAATTTTCCGCAAGACTCTTGACGTTTAAAACTGGCAATCAACGATTCGCACCCGCGGATCAACAAGTAAGACGCTACTCCTATGCTGAGGTGGTCGAGTGCAAGATAGAGTCCGCAGGCTACTATCAGATAGATTAACGCCGGTAAATAGGTCCGTTGACCGAGAATCATGTTGCGTGTCACGATTCGGGTCAGGGTGAACGCATTGAGAAAGATGATACAAAACAGTAAACCGATGCGGACCATGCTGGGCCATGGATGTGTCACACGGTCGATTAATGCTCCGAGTGGCATATGCGATCCTGAAATCCCCGTAATGGGGTAAGGGCTTAACAAGCTGTGCCCGACAAACAACACAAAAAGGACAATGAACGACACCAGCGTGACGCTGAGGCTTTGGCGAGTGGTATCGAGATTCATTGGTCTTGGTGTTGATTCGGTATACGATTGTGTGAATCCGTGCATCTCGATCTCTTTCACGCATTGCATAAAATCAACGTGCGAGTTGCGATCGGAAAATTAATATCCAGGATGTCTTCTATCCCTCTTGTATGGCACTTGTATGGTCCGGGCGCGATTCGACTATGGGAAAGATGAAAAAATTTGTCTCGCGGCTGGATCGACGGCCGGCATCCGTTCGATACTTGCTTTAACATTCACGTCAGGCTCTTCTCCTGTCTTGAAGGAACCGGGTTGTATCCCGATATCCACCACTGCATGTCACGCGCGGCTGACTATCAAGTGCAAGTATCCGATCGTTTACGATTTGAGGAGTCGTTCGAGATCCTGTCCTATATCCCGACGGCAGTATTTCCCTTCGTAATCGATCTGAGCGATTGTCGCATAGCTTTGAGCCAATGCGTCAGCAATGTTGTTGCCCAACGATGTGACGGCCAATACGCGCCCTCCGGCTGTTACGACTTTCCCTTGTTTGAGAGCCGTGCCGGCGTGAAATACAATGCTTTCGCTCGGTGTATCCAGCCCTGAGATCGGATACCCCTTGGTGTAATCCCCGGGATAGCCGCCCGAAACACAAACTACCGTTGTGGCTGTGCGTGGAGATACCTTGAGTTGGAATTTGTCGAGCCGCCCAAAAGCCATTGCTTCGAACAGATCGATGATATCCGATTCGATACGCGGAAATACGACTTCTGTTTCCGGGTCGCCCATGCGGACATTGTATTCGATGACATAGGGGCGTCCTCCGTCGTTCATCAATCCGATAAAGATAAATCCTTTGTAATCGATCTTTTCAGCTCGTAATCCGGCTACGGTCGGAGCGATGATCTCTTCCCGGACGCGGCGCATGAAGGTTTCGTCGGCGAACGGTACCGGGGATACGGCGCCCATCCCGCCGGTATTGAGTCCTGTGTCCCCCTCGCCGATCCGTTTATAATCTTTGGCTTCGGGCAGCACGGCGAAATTCGTGCCGTCCGTAGCTACGAAGACCGAACATTCGATTCCTTTGAGGTGTTCCTCGATCACAACGGTATTGCCGGCGGCGCCGAATTTGCCGCTAAGCATTGCCTGCAGTTCGCGTTTGGCTTCTGCGATATCGTCGACAATCACTACCCCTTTACCGGCCGCGAGACCGTCGGCTTTGAGAACGTAAGGCCCTTGTAACTGCTCGAGGAAAGCATACCCCTCTTCGAGGGTATCTTTACCGAATGCGCGATATGCTGCTGTGGGAATGTTATGGCGCGCCATGAAAGCTTTGGCGAACTCTTTACTTCCTTCGAGTCGGGCACCCTGCATCGAGGGCCCGATTACCGGTATATGATGAATATCGTTGTCTTCGTGGAAAAAGTCACTGATCCCTTTGACCAGTGGTTCTTCGGGACCGACAACAACCAGGTTGATATTGTTATTCAGGACGAATTGCTTGATCGATCCGAAATTGGTCGGTGAAAGATCCACGTTGGTGCCCAGCGAGGCGGTGCCTGCATTGCCCGGAGCAATGAACAGTCGCGCCACACGCGGACTCTGGCTGATTTTCCATGCAAAGGCATGTTCGCGGCCTCCGGAACCAAGGAGTAACACATTCACGGAATCGGATAATTTCATAATATTCGGAGTAGTTTAATTGAAAACAAAAGAAAAATTACCGGTCAAGATCGGATTTCCTCTTCAAGAAAGGGTTTCAGTATGTCGTTCAGTTTTTCATATTCGACCAGAAAACCATCGTGGCCGAATTGTGAACTGAGTATGTGTAGCTTAGCGTTGGGAATATGGCGGTAGAGAAAAATCTGTTCCCCGATCGGAAAAATGATGTCCGACGTGATGCCGACGACGATCGTAGGACATGTGATTGTCCCCAGTGCACTTTCGATACCGCCCCGGTACCGACCTACGTTGTGTGAGTCGAAAGCCTGTGTGAGCCGGTAATACGAATATGCGTTGAACCGGCGGCACAACTTATCGCCCTGGTATTGCTGGTAGGTGGTCGCCCGGAATCCAACCAGTTTGTAAATACTGTCGTTTTCCTGTTGCGTGGCGTTATAGGCCGGTTCGCCCCGATAACTGAGCAGTCCGATCGACCGTGAAACGCGCATCCCTTTTTTGCCGGCATCCTCGTTCTCCATGCCGAACGTCGCATCGGCTTCGATTGCCATGCGCTGTGATTCGTTGAATGCGATGGCCCAAGGTTGGCTACGCGCTGCCGTGGCGATCAGGGCCAGACGGTCGACGAATTCCGGTTTCATGATGGCCATTTCCATGGCCTGGAAACCACCGATCGAACTGCCAATCACCGCACGTGCGTGATTGATGCCGAGATGTTCGGCCAACAACAAATGGGCTGCCACCATGTCCCGCACCGTGATGAACGGGAACGCGGCATAATAGGGTTTCCCGGTGGCCGGATTTAGGCTGAGCGGTCCTGTCGAGCCGTAATGCGACCCTATGATATTCGCGCATACGGTAAAATATTTCGCGGGATCGAGAAACCGGCCTGTTTCAACGGTATGAGGCCACCAGTCGGCTACATCCGAATTGGCGGTAAGCGCATGGCAAACCCACACGGCATTATCTTCCCGATACTTGCCGAACGTATGGTAAGCGATCGTCAGATCATGGAGCGTCTCTCCGTTTTCGAGCCGGAAAGGTTTGTCGTATTTGAAATAGCGGACAGGCATTTGTAGTGCAGTACTCGAGTGTGGACCACGATAAACTTACTCCGGGAAAACAATCACAGACCATTGTCAGGTTCTCTGTGTATTCCCGGAATGATTGGAGTATCATGGGCGCAACAAAGATAGTAAAGTTTGTCGAAAGAGTGTCGGGCCCGGTACAATATGCTTCGATTTTTTCGTGCAGAATAGCTGGAGCGAAAATGAAGATGAACGGGGTAATATTGTAACAGACTGTTTTCAAAAACGTACTGTGGAAGGGTTGGGACTGTCGTTAGTTGGAGGGATTGGTACAGTTGAGTCCAGAACTCGCCTTTGCCTCTTACGCAAAGTTTTTTATCTTTGTCATACGGATGACATGGGCTCGTTTTGTGAGACCGTGAGTCCCGGAAAAACCGTTCGAGATGGAAAAACTTTTCTTGATAGATGCCTACGCGCTGATATTTCGTTCCTATTATGCTTTCATCTCGCGTCCGATGCGTAATGCCGAAGGCATGAACACTTCTGCTGTGTTCGGTTTTACGAAATTTCTGAACGATATCATTCGGCGTGAAAATCCCCGTTATCTCGGGGTAGCATTCGATCCCCCCGGAGGCAACTTCCGTAGTGAACTCTATCCGGAATATAAGGCCAATCGTTCGGCTACGCCTGAAGACATCATCATTGCGGTACCCTATATCAAACGGATCTTGGAAGCCATGCGCATTCCGATACTTGAGGTCCCCGGGTATGAGGCGGACGATGTGATCGGTACACTCTCGGTTCAGGCATCGGCCATGGGATTCGAGGTCTATATGGTGACGCCCGACAAGGATTTCGGGCAGTTGGTGACCCCTTCCGTTTTTATCTATAAACAGCGAAAAGGGGCTGATGGGGTCGAAATCGTGGGGCCTGATCAGATTAAGGCTCAGTATGGAATTGAGGATCCGCGTCAGGTGATTGATATTCTTGCACTTTGGGGCGATGCGTCGGATAATATCCCGGGGGTGCCGGGAGTCGGAGAAAAGGGAGCGGCAAAACTGGTCGGACAATACGGGACAGTGGAAAACCTGCTCGCCCATACAGATGCTCTGAGCGGTAAACTGCGGGCGAATGTGGAAGCCAGTCGCGATCAGATTTTGTTGTCGAAGCAGCTCGCTACAATTCATTTGGAGGTGCCGGTCGCCTGTTGTCCCGAGCGATTGGTGATGGAAGAGGCGGATCAGGAGGCACTGCGCGAAGTGTATCGCCAGTTGGGATTCAATATGTTTTTGCGCGAGATGGAAAATCGGAGTTCAAATCCGGTATTCAAGGCTGTTGGTGAACCTGACCAACAACCGCGAAATGATCAGGGATCGTCTGTTTCGCCAGTGGGACAAATTGACGGGTCCGGCGTCAAAGGAAGCAAGTTGGAAAAGCCGAAAAGCCGACCGGTTATTACGGGACAGGGTTCGTTATTTGAGTCGGAAAATGAAATACCCGTGTCTGGCTCCGCTACTGATGGTCAGGGGGATCTGTTTGCCGCAACACAATATGCCACGGCGGAGACAATCCCTCATCGATATGAGGTTGTCAATACCCTGGAAAAACTGGATGATCTGGTCGCGCGGCTCCGAACACAGAAAGTATTTTGTTTCGATACGGAAACTACGGGGTTCGACCTGTTCAATGATAAACTGGTTGGAATTTCGTTTTGTGTCGAGGCTCATTCGGCCTATTATGTGCCGTGTAATGACCAGAACCGTGCCGATGTGATCGCACGGGTCCGTCCGCTTTTCGAGGACGAGACGATTGCCAAGGTGGGGCAGAACATTAAGTTCGACCTGATGGTGTTGCATGAACTCGGAGTCGAGGTGCATGGATTCAAATACGATACGATGATCATCCATTATCTGCTCGATCCGGAGGGCCGTCATGGGATGGATCAGTTGGCGCGTACCTATTTGGACTATTCGCCGATCCCGATCGAGGAGTTGATTGGCCGCGGAGCCCGGCAGATCACGATGGATCGGGTGCCGGTGGAGCGTGTGGCCGAATATGCGGCTGAAGATGCCGATGTGACGTGGCAATTGTGGGAGAAGTTGTGGCCGATGCTGCAGGAGGCGGGTCTCGTGGATCTTTATACCCGGATTGAAGAACCGTTGATCGAGGTGTTGGCCGAGATCGAACTGACCGGTGTCAAGATCGATACCCGGGCTTTGGCTGCTTACGGTCGGGAGTTGACCCTCGAGTTGGCGCAGATCGAACAGCAGGTCCGCGAGGCATGCGGGGAGCCGACGTTGAATGTCAATTCGGCCCGGCAGTTGGGTGAGGCGCTGTTTGAAAAACTGAAAATCGATCCCAAACCGAAACGGACGAAAACCAAACAATACAAAACCGATGAAGAGTATTTGCGGTCGCTTGAGCACCGCCATCCGGTCGTCGGTATGATTCTCGAGTATCGAGGGTTGAAAAAATTGTTGTCAACCTATATCGAGGCATTGCCCCAGTTGGTGAATCCTAAAACGGGAAGGATACATACTTCGTTTAATCAGGCTGTTACGGCAACAGGTCGACTCAGTTCGACCAATCCCAATCTACAGAATATTCCTGTACGCGAAGAACGCGGACGTGAGATCCGTAAGGCGTTTATTCCGTCGGATGAGGATCATCTGATTCTTTCGGCCGATTACAGCCAGGTCGAACTCCGGCTGATGGCTCACTTGAGTGGCGACGAAGGATTGATCGAGGCTTTCGAGCACGGGGAAGATATCCATGCGGCGACGGCTGCCCGATTGTTTGGCGTTCCGTTGGCTGAAGTGACACGCGATCAGCGGCGAAAAGCCAAAACGGCCAATTTCGGAATCATATATGGGATATCGGCTTTCGGTCTGGCGCAACGGCTCGGTATTTCGCGGACTGAAGCCAAAACGATCATTGACGGCTATTTTGCAAGTTATCCGGGAGTAAAGGCCTACATGGAGCGGGTTGTCCGGGAGGCGCAGCAACAGGGGTATGTGACCACGCTGTTCGGGCGTAAACGTTTCTTGGCCGATATCAATTCGGGGAATGCCGTGGCACGCGGTTTGGCCGAGCGTAATGCAATCAATGCTCCGATTCAGGGGAGTGCGGCCGATATCATGAAGATGGCGATGATTTGTGTTCATCGCAAGTTTCGTTCACGGGGCTTCCGATCGCGGGTGATCCTGCAAGTGCATGACGAATTGGTGATCGATCTCTATAAACCGGAACGCGATGCGGTCGTTGAGGTGGTGATTCGTTGTATGGAGGGAGCCGCAGCATTGCGAGTGGCGCTGACTGCCGATTACGGTATTGGAGAAAACTGGGTTGAGGCGCATTGATTTGTGTAATGGATTGGTGACTCGGTTTGGTATTTTATTAAGGGCGATTGTTGGAGGATAGGAAAAATAAAATGTGATATAACAATGAGAATATTGATACAGCGGGTGAGTGAGGCGTCGGTGTCAATCGACGGGATATGTCATTCATCGATCGGGCCCGGATTGTTGGTCCTGGTGGGGATCGAGGAAGCTGACACTGAAGAGGATATCGAATGGCTTGCCGAGAAGACGGTAAAACTTCGTATATTTGCCGACGAAGCAGGGGTTATGAACCGCAGTGTATCCGACGTGAACGGTGAGATTCTGGTAGTGAGTCAGTTCACGTTGCATGCATCCACCCGCAAAGGGGCGCGTCCGTCGTATATTCGGGCAGCCGGAGGTGCATTTGCCAAGCCCATGTATGAGAAATTTGCCGCTGTGGTGTCGGAACGGTTGGGGCGTCCTGTGGCTACAGGAGTGTTTGGAGCTGACATGCAGGTGGCGCTGATCAATGACGGTCCGGTGACTATCTGGATCGATTCGAAAAACCGAGAGTAATTATGACAATAGAGGAAATTCAGGATTTAGTCGACGCCTGGAATACCAAACATGGCGTGAGGCATGTCAATGAGTTGACAAACATGGCGGTGTTAACCGAGGAGGTCGGTGAGTTGGCTCGTGTAATTGCTCGAAAGCATAGCGATCCGGCGATGACCGAAGCCGATCTGAAACAGGCTATGGGGCTGGAAGTCGCCGATGTAATGTGGGTACTCGCTTCGTTGGCCAATCAGTCGGGAATCAATCTTACGGAAGCATTGATTGATAATCTGGAAAGACGAAACCGACAGGAGTCTGCCGGACGAAAAACAACGAAGTGACTGATGGTCGCTGGTTGTGATTAATTCTTGCAGCGAGAATCTCCGGACTATTGGTATTTTGCAGGATATATCCCATGTTCTTTTGTACAGGTGTGGATTGTATCCGATGTTGAAAATGCTTTTCAAACCGGGTCTCTATGTCGAAGAGCTTGGTGAAGAGGAGTGTGGAAATCGTATTATGTGGCCGATTTTTTTGTGTGCAGGCAAATCAGCCCATATTTAGAAGCCGGGTCAGAGTTGTTTTGAACAAAATTTTTTACCTTTGCCTGCGTAATTGTAACGGATCTCCTCGTGACGACGAGAATCGCGCCACGAGAATCTTAAAGGCAGAGAATCGCTTTTGAGATCCGATGGTCGAACGAATTTGTAGAAGCAGTATGGACGATGGTGTGGGGCGACATTGCAGCGGTATCTTACCTCAATACCGTACCGTTTATTTACGGTATCACATCTGCAGAAGATCTGCGGACGCGATTGTTGTTGTCTCCTCCGAGCGGATGCGCCAGGGCATTGATCGACGGTAAAGTCGACATCGCGCTGATTCCCGTAGCTGCGATTCCTTCTATTCCCGATATTGAAATTGTAACGTCATGGTGCATCGGCGCCAGTGGCAGCGTACGTACTGTGGTCGTGATGAGCAATGTTCCGATCGCTCAGGTCCGTCGTATTTGGCTCGATGGACATTCGATGTCTTCGGTCATGTTGACGCGTGTCCTGGCACGGGAGTATTGGCAGATCAAGCCCCAGTGGATGCCTCTCAATGATTATTCGGTGTTAGAACAACCCCAACCGGGAGATGCATTCCTGTTGATCGGAGATAAGGTGTTTGGTTGGGAAGGCCGTTTTGCATATACTTACGATTTGGCTGATGAGTGGCGTGCGATGACCGGTCTGCCGTTTGTCTTTGCGGCATGGGTGGCGCGACGCGGTGTGCCGCAGGAGGCGATCGGAGTACTCGATCGTGCTTTGGCATATGGAACAGCTCATATTGATGAGGCGATCCGTTATTATGGTCATAGCGACAAACCCTATGCACATGACTATTTGGTAAAGAATATCGATTTTTCGTTCGATGCGCCGAAAAGGCGTGCGATGTCTCTTTTTTGGGGTAAGGGACAGAAAATCCCCCCGGCGGAGAATCCCGGTTGATGCCGGGAGCGACCCTTGGGTCATAGGCTGTGCGCCGAGAGGAGGGCGCCGAATGTTCAATCCTGAAAAACAGCGGCTATGATTACAATTTACCTCAAACAATACAACAAGATCGTGCGTAATGCCGATGTCAAATTATTCGACGAACTAGGCTACGACGATATTTTGTGGATCGATATGCTCACCCCGTCAATGAAGGAGCAGAAAGCGGTGGAGAGTTTCATGGAGATCAACCTTCAGACACGGCAGCAGGTCGAGGAGATCGAGAGTACTTCGAAATATTCGGAGACCGAAAATGCCATTATTACCAACTCGAACTTTTTTATGCCGACGGGTGAAAGTTTTACCGTTGAACCCGTCTCGTTCATTATCTCGGAGGGAGTTTTGGTCTCGGTGCGCAATGCCGAATTCCGGACATTTAACGAAGCTGCGAAGCGGTTGCAGATGAATTATAAGGCTTACTCGACGGGATATCATTTGTTGATCTCGATCCTGGAGGTGCGAATCGATTTCGACGCAGACCTTGTGGAGGCATTGGCCAAACAGATTGCAGCCTTGAGCAAGGCGATCAACGTGAGCGAGAAAATGGATAAAGAGTTGCTCAAGCAGGTCAGCCATTTGCAGGAAAACACGATGTTGATCCGTGAGAATATATTCGACCGTCAGCGTGTGCTGTCAGGTATTCTGCGCAGTGAGCGATTCCCGAACGATATCTATCCCAAGTTGTCTTTGATGATCAAAGACGTCAATTCGTTGATCAATCATGCCGATTTCAGTTCCGAGCGACTCGATTATTTGCAGGATACGGCGCTCGGTCTGATTAACATCGAGCAGAGCAACGTGACGAAGATTTTCACCGTGGCGGCGCTGTTTTTCATGCCTCCGACCATGGTCGCCAGTATCTACGGGATGAATTTCCCGAATATCCCCGAATTGAAATGGGCATTTGGCTATCCCTTTGCACTGGGATTGATGGCATCACTGATGATTTTTACTTATCTTTTCTTCCGTTGGAAAAAGTGGTTGTAGCGTTTGTTGTTTCTTGAACATGAAACGTCTTTGTCGGTGATTGTATTGACAATAAATGAAAAGCCCCGAGGGATCCCTCGGGGCTTTTTGAATTGGCCTAGTTGATTAGTTCTCTTGTTTCAATGCAGCGTGAGCGGCAGCCAGACGTGCGATAGGCACACGGAACGGCGAGCACGATACGTAATTGAGACCTGCATAGTGGCAGAATTCTACCGAGCTGGGTTCGCCTCCATGTTCGCCGCAGATTCCGCACTTGAGTTCGGGACGGGTGCTGCGGCCTTTGAAGACGGCTTCGCGTACCAATTGTCCTACACCTTTCACATCGAGCACTTGGAACGGATCCTGTTTCAGGATGCCTTTGGCCAGATAGATAGGCAGGAATTTGCCGATATCGTCGCGTGAGAAACCGAGTGTCATCTGCGTCAGGTCGTTGGTTCCGAACGAGAAGAATTGAGCCACTTCGGCGATTTCATTGGCTGTCACGGCAGCGCGTGGCACCTCGATCATCGTACCGACCATGTAATCGATCTTTTCATTGCGTTCTGCGAATACTTCCTCGGCAGTCGTATCGATAATATTTTTCTGGTATTTGAGCTCTTTGTGGTTTCCTACCAGCGGCACCATGATTTCGACATGCACCGGAATGCCTTTGGCACGTACGATCAATGCAGCTTCGATAATTGCACGGGTCTGCATTTCCGTGATCTCGGGATAGGTGTTCCCCAAACGGCAACCACGGTGTCCGAGCATCGGGTTGACTTCATGCAACGCTTCGACCTTCGCTTTGATTTTTTCGTACGGCACACCCATCTCTTCGGCCATTTCGCGTTGTTCTTTTTCGAATTGAGGTACGAATTCGTGCAGAGGCGGGTCGAGCAGACGCACCGTCACAGGATAGCCGTTCATCACCTCGAACAGCCCCTCGAAATCACTCCGTTGCATCGGCAGCAGTTTACTCAACGCTACACGGCGTCCTGCCTCGTCGTCGGCCAGGATCATTTCACGCACGGCTTTGATGCGGTCGCCTTCG
>CASDSC010000119.1 GCA_949283215.1 uncultured Alistipes sp.
ATACTTCCTGCACGAAGGCAAATGTGTGGCCGGATATGACCGGACTCCCTCGACTCTCACGCACGAGCTCGAACAGGAAGGAGCTCTTATCCACTATGAGGATTCGGTCGAGGCAATACCCGCACCGTTTCTCGATCCGCAACATACGCTTATCATATACACCCCGGCCATCCCGCATGACCACAGCGAACTCCGCTATTTCACAGAAAAAGGATTCGAGCTGGTCAAACGATCACGCATCCTCGGCGTAATTGCAAAAAACAAATATGTCATGGCCGTAGCGGGTACACACGGGAAAACCACCACGACCACGCTCGTCGCCTGGCTCAACTGGATGGCCGGTTGTAAAGACCAACACACAAAAAACATCGTAGAGGACAAAAAGCTCTCATCTACAGAGGCAGCTACACATACCCCCTGCAATGGGAATGTCCCGGTTGGGACACCTTGTAGTTCACCCGACCTAAATTTCGCGCCGTGCAGAACAGGTAGCGCATTTTTGGGCGGTATATCCAAAAACTTCGGCTCGAATCTCGTACTGGGAGAAGGTCCGCGTTTAGCCGTCGAAGCGGATGAATTCGACCGCTCGTTCCTGCAACTCTATCCCGACGCCGCAGTCATCACGGCCGCCGATGCCGACCATCTCGACATATACGGGACCCACGAGGCCGTACGGGAAGCATTCGCCGCATTCGCAGGACAAGTCCGTCCTGGAGGTACAATCATCATCAAAGCGGGGGTCGACCTCGCAATCCAGAATCCCCACGCGCATATCTACACTTATGCATACGACAAACCCGCAGACTTCAGAGCTACGAATATATCTCTCCTCGAAGGCGGATACTACCAATACGACATCATATGCCCGGACCGGACCATCCGAGGTTGCCGGCTCGGGATCCCCGGTTGGGTCAATGTCGAAAACAGCGTTGCTGCCGTCGCCCTGATGTGGGTGGCTGGATTCGACGAGGAGAAACTGCGCGAAGGATTGCGTACTTTCCGCGGCGTGCAACGCAGATTCGATTTCTGGGTAAACACCCCCTCACACGTATACATGGACGATTATGCCCATCACCCCAGGGAGTTGCATGCAGCGATCACTTCGGTCAAACGCATGTTTCCCGGCCGAAAACTTACGGCGGTATTCCAACCCCATTTATACACCCGTACGCGTGATTTCTATAAAGAATTTGCCGCCGCACTCTCCGAAGCCGATGAGGTTATTCTGATCCCTATCTATCCGGCCCGTGAGGAACCGATCGAGGGTATACAATCCGAAATCATTCTTGACCAGATCACTGTTCCAAAATCCCTTGTCAAGAAAGAAGAATTGTTGCAAATACTACAAAATAAAGACACGGACATATTAGTTACATTCGGGGCTGGCGACATCGACCGCCTTTGCGAACCTATCGCAAAACTCATCGCTCACAAAGCTGGAGTTAGCCCGGATATGCCTGACTACAACCTCACTAATCAATCTTAATCGCTCGGACTAATCGTAACAAAACGGGATGAATCGGCCTCTGCGCATAGCTGTCAACCTCGGATCCTGGATCCTAATCATGACTTACCTTATCGTGGTTTCACGATATTGTTCGTCGCGCCGTGATGACACACTCTGCAACCGAATTCTCGTCACAGTACAGGATAGCGCAAGGCAATCCATCATTACGCCGGCAATGGTCCGACTTTGGATCGAAAATGGTCCTACGCCCGTTCGTAACCAGCCGATCCGAAGTATCGACACACGTGCTATCGAACAAAATATTCGAGCCAGAGGATTCGTCAAAAATGCTAAGGTATATACCGAAGCTTCCGGAACTCTGCACGTCGAACTCTCTCAACGAAGACCTGTCGCCCGTATAAACACCGCAAACGGTTACAATTGTTACATTACTGACGACGGCTATATCCTGCCCCTCCAGCGCCACTTCGTCGTTTACGTCCCGATTATTACAGGTAATTTCGACCCGCCATTTACACGAGAGTACATCGGAGCTGTCGAAAATATCCCCGCTGAAGACCAAAAAAAGTTCGCCAAAAATTATTTATTTTTCAACAAACTCATTAGTTTTGTGAAATTCCTCAAAGAAGACTCTTTTTGGAACGCCCAGATCGAACAGATCAACATAACGCCATCCGGACAATTGGCTGAAAACAAAGACTATAATGTCGAACTAACTCCTCGTGCCGGAGGCCATACGATCTTGCTCGGAAACCTGGACAACTATGATGAAAAACTGGATAAATTGTTCGGTTTCTACCGTAACGGGCTCCAGTACGAAGGCTGGCATACTTATCGGAAAATAGACCTCCGTTTCAGCGGCCAGGTCATTTGTAGTAAGTAAGATTTAGGTTCGTTTGGCAGGCATATTGCCCGCTTAACGAATGACACGCACAATTGCAGGCATAAAACAGGAAAGAACCAAAGTAATTTTAACTCTCAATAGAGCGTATACAGTGGAAAATAAAGAATATATGGTTTCGATCGACCTCGGAAGCAACAATGTCGCTATCGTGGTCGGTGTGAAGACGCATGACGGAAAAATCGCCATCGCGGATTCGTGTATCCGCGAGGTACAAGGCGTTACCCGTGGCGAAATCAAAAATATAGAACGGGTGGCTGCTTCGATCGAAAAAGCAGTCCAGGAGGTCGAACAAAAACTCGGTATCAAAATTATCGACGCTTTTACCGGTATATCCGGACAAGGAATCAAGTGTGCAAAAAATTCCTATTATGTATTCGTCGGGAAAGACGGTGAAATCCGAGAGGAAGACGTTCGAAAACTGGGCGAAAGCATGCGGAATGTCCAGGCCCCCGAAGGGGAAAAGATCATTCAGATCATCCCGCAGAACTATATTGTCGACGGCGAAGAAGAGGTAGCGGATCCGGTCGGTATGTTCGGTAAAAAACTCGAAGCTACATTCAACTTTATCATCGCAGAGAACAATGCCGTGAACCGGCTGCAAAAAGCCCTTGCAAAAGTTGGTATCGAACAAGCCCATATGTTTGTCAATGCCTTGGCTTCGGCTGAAGCGGTCGTACTGCCCGACGAAAAAGAACTCGGAGTAGCTGTGCTCGACATCGGGGGTGGAACGACTGACATCACCATTTTCCACGACAATATGGTCCGTCATGCCGGCGTGATCCCGATTGGAAGCAACTCCATCAACAAGGATATCAGAGCGTACGGCATCCTCGAACGTTATGTTGAAAGCCTCAAGATAAAATTCGGAAGTGCCGTCAAAGAAGGGGCCAGCACAGACAAATTGATCTCGATCCCTGGATTGACTTCGCGCGATCCGAAAGAGATCTCGTTCTATAATCTGGCCGCAATCATCGAAGCCCGCATGCTCGATATCATCGAATACGTCCAGATGGAGATACGGAACTCGGGATATGAGGGACGTCTCGGCGCCGGGTTCGTAATCACTGGCGGCGGAGCACTGCTCAAAGATCTCGACACGCTGATTCAAAATACGACGGGACAACATGTTCGTATTGCTACACCGATCGTCGCCGTTGACGACGAAAGTGTCGAAGCAGCATCGGATCCCCGACTGTCCACTGCAATCGGGCTTTTGCTCAAGGGAATAGAACTCGGAAAGAAAACACGAGTCAACATTGAAGCTCAGCAGGAAGAAGAAGAACAACAACCCGCTCCTGAAACTCCGAGTACGATCAACGATGTCTACGCCGCAAAAAA
The DNA here is from genome assembly GCA_949283215.1 of uncultured Alistipes sp. Lineage (GTDB taxonomy): Bacteria > Bacteroidota > Bacteroidia > Bacteroidales > Rikenellaceae > RGIG1874. The sequence goes on from CASDSC010000119.1 coordinate 3,711, forward strand.
ACGGAACAGTGACAACGAAACCAATGAGGTGACTGATATCCCGGAAGATACGGAAGAGGAAACTCACGAAAAGGGACGTAAACCTGGGTTCTTCAAAAAAATGATCGGAAAATTCACCGAAATTTTCGACGTGATCGACGACAGCGAAATTTAATGCGGACGTCTCATCTGGCGACATTCAGACTGACTTGAGGTCGGCAAACAATGATCCGGTTAGCATGCAAATCGCACTTAACAGCAACGAAACAAAATGACAGCAGATAGTCTGATCGAATTCGATATTGAAAAAGTTTCTCCCTCGATCATTATGGTCGCCGGAGTCGGTGGCGGTGGAAGCAATGCCGTAAACCACATGTTCGAACTGGGTATTACTGACGTGACCTTTATGGTGTGCAACACCGACAAACAGGCCCTCGCCCGGAGCCCGGTGCCGATCAAGGTTAAACTCGGAGAACACCTTACTGAAGGTCTTGGGGCCGGAAACAACCCGGAACGGGGACGCGCCGCAGCACTCGAAAGTCTCGATGAAATCACCGATATACTCAAGCGTGAAGGTACGAAGATGATTTTCATCACCGCAGGAATGGGGGGTGGAACCGGAACAGGGGCTGCCCCGGTCATCGCCAAAGCGGCTAAAGAGATGGGGATCCTTACCGTCGGAATCGTTACATTACCGTTCAAAACCGAAGGGAAAAAACGGGCGGCTCATGCCTGTAAAGGGATTGAGGAGTTACGGGGACAGGTAGACTCCTTGTTGGTCATTAACAATGAAAACATTCAGGAGATCTACGGAAAACTCCCCCTTACTGACGCTTTCGGAAAAGCCGACGATATCTTGGCGACCGCAGCTAAAGGGATTGCCGAAATCATTACGCGTGACGGGGTAATCAACGTCGACTTTGCCGATGTTAAAACGGTCATGAGCAATAGTGGTGTCGCCTTGATGGGTTCGGGACGCGCCAGCGGAGAAGATCGGGCGTTGAAAGTAGCCGATCTGGCCCTGACATCTCCTCTCCTCAACCACAACTATATCACAGGGGCCTCCGATATTCTGATCAATATCACCTCTGGAAAAGAAGAGATCTCTTTCGACGAGGCTACGCAGATCATTGCATATATCCAGGAACGAGCAGGAAATGAAGCTGACATCATTTGGGGGGCTGGAAGCAATCCAAGTCTCGGCGAAGATATCGAGGTAACCATTATCGCCACTGGCTTCGAGGTCGTTACGCCAGACAAGGACTCGACGACCGACTCGAACCGCTTTATGGACATTCACTCGGGATTGCAATTCGTCAATCCGAAAGGCCGATTTGTCCCGCCGGCAGATCACACTCCCGCAAATCCGTTCTTACGGAGACATGAAACACCGGTTACTCCACCTGCTACTGAACTTCCACCGTTCGGAAACACACCTAAAGTTCCAGAGCAACAAATTATCAGTGGGACTCGTGTAGCCATAAACCTCGAAAAAATAGAAAACGAACCAGCATACGTGCGCCGGAAAGTCAAATTCATCAAAGAAAGAAACGAAGAGGCCAATTTGCGGCCCGCAAAAGTTGTCCTAAAAAACGACGAGACGGAAGACAAAACATCTCAGGCAAACGTATCGCTATTTGATTGATATAATTCATATCCAACCGATTTACGGATCAAACGGTTGGAGAGAAAACAACCTGGTGAAAGAGACACTTTCATTCGATTGGCCCATACAATGTACTGTCTGACGCAAGTCCAAGGCAGCGACTTAAACCATACACTCAGAAAAATAGATTATCGAATTTCAGCAATACCTATTTATATATCGATAATTTATTTTTTAATTTTTTTAATTTGTGTTTCGATAACACAGGCGACTTTAACAGAAGCCAAACTATTGTATAACCAATATTAGGAGAATTTGGACAGTTCCTCCATCTTGACTTTCTTGCCAATGACCACCCACTCTGTCGGGCTGTTGGTCATCATCGCTATATTACTCTGTATATCCGCCCTCGTCTCTGGGTCGGAAACTGCGTTCTTTTCCCTATCTTCTTCCGATATCGCGAAAATCCGCAAAAAGACCAATCGCACCGGAGAAGCTACGATGAAACTTCTCTCCGCTCAAGACTACCTGCTGGCCACTATACTGATTACCAATAATCTGGTCAATATTTGCATCGTCATTCTATGCAATCAGGTGATCGACAGTCAAGTGTTATTCGGTTCCTCAACCTGGGAGTTTCTGATCAAGGTCGTCATCGTCACATTCCTCCTCTTACTGTTCGGCGAAATCATGCCCAAAATCTTCGCCGCTTACAACGGACCCCGATTCACCCGACTGGTCGCTGTACCCCTACTCGCACTCAAAGCGGTATTCAAACCCTTCTCGTACCTACTCATCCGTTTTACGAGCGGTGTCAATGAAACCGTCGCCCGAAAAGGTGTGAACATCTCGATGGACGAACTATCCGATGCCATCGAAATGACAACTCACCAAACAGTCGAAGAAAAACAGATGTTATCCGGTATCGTCGGCTTTATCAATACCGAAGTCGAAGAGATCATGAAACCCAGAATCGATATCGTCGCGCTCGATATGGCCGCCGGTTTCGACCGGGTCAAACAAACCGTCGTCAGATCGGGTTTCTCAAGAATCCCCGTCTTCGAAGAGAGTCTCGACAACATCAGAGGCGTATTGTACGTCAAAGATCTCATCGAATACATCGATGAAAACGATACCTTCAGTTGGCAAAACCTCATTCGCAAGCCATACTTCGTCCCTGAACACAAAAAAATCAGCGACCTGCTCGAAGAATTCCAAACTGAAAAGGTCCATATCGCTATCGTCGTCGATGAATATGGCTCAACCGTCGGGCTCGTATCTCTCGAAGATATTCTCGAGGAGATCGTGGGCGAAATATCCGACGAATCGGATGTTGAAGAGTCCTATTACACCAAAATCGATGCGAACACCTATCTTTTCGATGGGAAGACTCACATAAATGACTTCATAAAGGTCATGGGTCTGGATGAACACGCGCTCGACGAGGTACAGGGTGAAGCGGAAACCCTGGCAGGACTGATGCTCGAAATCAAAAAGGATTTTTTGAAAAAAGGCGAGTCCGTCACGTTCGAAAATCTGAAAATGACTGTCGAACAACTCGAACAACGCAGAATCGACAAGATTCGGGTCACGATAGAACGATAACGCTTCTGGTGAGGTCCAACGTACGATAAGGGCCATACTCCCTGAGCTTTCATACCGCAATCTCTCTTTTTATTCACGACTACCAAGCCATGCCGGTCATACTGACAAAAAAAACAGGTAACTCAACCCTGGTTCTCTGGCAGATCACTGAAGACGAACCCGCTTTGAGACGAAACGTCGCCCCGGAGGACATTGCGGAGGCTCAAAAAATCAAGCACCCCGGGCGTAGACTCGAACGACTGGCTTGGAGAGCCGCTATCCGAACAATTGTGCCCGAAATAACCATCGCATACACGGACACCGGAAGACCCTTTGCGCTGTCGGTGAACAAACAAACCTCACACAACGGCACTGGCAACAGGGCTGAACCATCCA
>CASDSC010000120.1 GCA_949283215.1 uncultured Alistipes sp.
ATCTCTTCAAACGGGTCGTGATCCTCTTTGCTCTGAGGTTTCATGCCCATCACCACGTCGCCGTACATCTGGATAAAACGGCGGTATGAATCCCATGCGAAACGGGGATTTCCGGTTTTACGGGCGATGCCTTCGACGGCTTTGTCGTTGAGGCCGAGGTTGAGGATCGTGTCCATCATACCGGGCATCGAAGCACGCGCACCCGAACGAACTGACAGCAGCAACGGGTTGGTATCGCTTCCGAATTCCATATTCATGGTTTTCTCGATGCCTTTCATGGCTTTTTCGACGTCGGGTTTGATCAGACGGATCACTTCGTCTTGACCGTGGGCGTAGTACTCGCTACATACTTCGGTTGTGATCGTGAAACCGGGAGGAACCGGAATTCCCACCAGATTCATCTCTGCGAGGTTGGCGCCTTTTCCGCCCAGCAGTTCCCGCATCTTACCGTTTCCTTCAGCGGCTTTGTTGCCGAAAGTATAAACCCTTTTTACGTTTGGCATTGTTGTGATTTATTTAAAAAGTTATCAATGAATTCGTTTTTGTTGAATTTAGAACAAATCTACACATAAATTTTTAATCTGCAAAACGGAAGAAGAGGTGCTATTCCGTTTGGTCGTGCACGTACCCGATTTCGACCCACACGGGGAGATGATCGCTGAATCCACCCGAATAACGGGTGCCGATCATTGTCCGTCGCGGATATCCTGCCATGCGTTTCCCGGCCGGTTCGAGCAACCATTTGCGGATATAGATTCCGCAGCGCCCACGATAGCAGAGACCCGTATGATCAATTAACGAGGGGCTGAGCAGGATATTGTCGAACAGATTGCGCCGATCGCGGTAAACGTATGAGCCGTAGCCTTGTCGGTAATATTTGTTGAGCGGTGCGTACAGGGTGTCGTCTGCGGTTGGTAATTTGTCCGTGGCATGCAGAACGCGACGCATGACTCGTTGATCGGGATTTGAATTGAAGTCGCCCAATACCATGATTTTGGTTTCCGGATTCTGGGTTTGTATGCTGCGGATGAAGGCATATAGCGTTGCGGCGGCACGTTCTCGGTTGAGTCCGCTATGGTAGGGGGCGGGCAGATGGCACACGATGAGATGGAGTTCTTCGCCCATCAGATCGCCACGCACATAGAGGAATTCGCGACTGCTGTGTGAGTCGATCTGTCTGACTTCGCGCGGGATAAAGCGATCTCCCTGGTAGAGAAGGACCAAATCGATACCGCGAGGATCTGAGGTGGTCCGGTGAATGTAATTGTAGTCGCTCTTAAGCGTGATAACCAGATCGCGGACTACATTTTCGTTCTCGACCTCGGCCAGGCCTACTATTGCGGCGCCGAGGCTGTCGATCACTGTTGCGATGTTGTGTAGTTTGGTTTGGTAACGTGCTTCGGTCCATCGGTATGTGCCGTGTGGTGTGAAGGCATCGTCATCGGTCATGGGATTCGGAATGGTGTCGAACAGATTCTCCGTATTGTAGAACACGATGCGTATGGATTGGGCCGGGGCGATGATCGGCAATAACCCGAGACATAGCAATATGAAATAATGGAACACACTTGGCATCGTATGGCGGTAATGGAGTTGATCGGATAGAGGAAAGAGAATATCTTTTTGAGTATGGTAAGCTTATAGGGATGGACTTGTGGGGGCGGACCCATAGTGTTGCTGTCGGTTCGGATGTACGTTGAGGTGGGTTCCCTTTCATCCGGAGGACAGGGGAAATGACAGGGGCTATATCAGTCTATGTCCTGTCTATGCTTGAGGACCGATCGTAGAACGTCATTTGAGGGTATAAAGAGGGGGAGATGTCGTTTCCTCTGGATTGCCCCCATGTTAAAATTTCATTTTGTAGACGTTGGTGACATAAGGCTCGAAGCCGAGGGACCGGTACAGTGCATTGGCGGCGATACGGGTCGGATTGGATGTCAGGGCCAATGTGTCAGCACCAGCGTGCCGTGCATATGCAATGGCATATTCGACAAGTTGTCGGCCGTATCCGTGTCCGCGCGACGCGTCGTCGACCACCACATCTTCGATCCATGCTTTGACTCCGCTCGGGGTTCTGTACAGACCGACGGTTAGCATACCGGCCGGTTTCTCTCCGACGTTGAGCATGAATAAATGGGTAGCCTCCGTGTCAAGCAGTGTGCGGTATGCAATTTCGGTTAGCGGGGGTAAGGTTGGAGAGAGTTGACCCAACAGACGGACGACTGTTTCGTATTGTGCCGGATCGAAAGCCGTGACACGAAAGATCTCAATAGCGGTACTCATTTCGCAAAAAGATAAATGGCGATAGTCGCCAGAACGAAGCCTACGATCATGGCCGGATTGGGAATGACGGCATAGAGCACGAGCGAGAGCACGACGGTGATCGTCGGCGAGAGGGAGGTCATAGGTGCGACGATAAGAGCTTTGCCGTATCGCATGGCATAGACCAGGAAGAGTGCTCCGATGGCGTTGAGTATTTGAATGAGTGCGGCGAGGCCCGGTCCGCGAAAACCCCAATTGATCGGTTGGCTGAAGTCGGTCATGGCGACGGCGGCCGGGATGACCAACAGGCCTGACAAGGCCATATAATAGACGAAGATACTGTCGGCGTGCATGACATTGTTGGCCGCCTTCATGAAGAGTGCCTGCACACCCCACAACACAAATACCAGCATGGCGAGCCATAACCATGCATAGCCCGGGATGGCGCTTCCGTCAGGTGTCGACCAGGAGAGCAATAAAATGGCGGCAAGTGCCAAGACGATTCCGCACCATTGGATGCGCGAAGCCCGTTCACGTAAAAAGATAACTGACAGGATGACGGTGAGTAGCGGGTATAGGGATACGATCGGGAAGATCAGGTAGGCAGGACCCAATCGGAGTGCTTCGAACAGGATGAGTTGTCCGCCGGCTCCGGTTAGGCCGATGAGCAATCCGAGTGCTACGGACCGTTTGTCATGTTCGAGGCGGAATCCGTTTGCCGTGAGTACGACCAGGGCACAAGGAATCATCGTAAGTGCCCAGACCGCATAACCGAGCGTTGCGGGAAAACCGGCTTTCTCCGGCACTTCGATCAGGGCGCCCCATATACCCCAGGTGACCGTAGTGATTATGGCGTAAAAAAGCCAAGAGTTGCGGGCTTGTAAAGGAACTGCAGTATGCATGAATGTGCGTTATTCGAAAATTAAAGTGCCGTATTCGTCTGTGTTGTGGTAGCTTCCGGAGACGGGGCGCCATACCCAATCGATTGTTTCATTGTAGTCGTAGTCAACCCGATAAAAGTTGCCGCGCCATACGGTACCCGACTGGGGTGGGATATTCTTGAATGGAGAGAGTGCTGCGAAGGGAATGTAGCATTCGGCAGTCCATCCGGTAACCCGGGCGGTTGGAGCCTGTCTGCCTCCTTCGACCGTGACCGCACGCCCGATCTGGGGATCGTCGCTGCCGGCAATACGGAACGGGATCCATCGTGCAATACGTCCACCCTGCCGGGCTACATGCAGGGGTAACTGATATCCCAGCGGCGAGAGTTCGTATTCGAAGTGATCCCAGCAATCGGGATCGGGGGCCAAAAAGATTTCTACCACATCTTCGCGCCATAGTTCGAGGTTGTCGGCTTCCATCGTGGCGGTGAGTTGTGTGTCGGCACAGCGGAACAGGAAATAGATGCCGCTTTCGGAATATAACGTTTTGATACGGGTTGCCTGAGGCCGATCCATTCCTCCACGTTGTTGGAGTTCGATCCACGAAGTATTGTTCCATGCCGGATTATCACCGTATCCCGTAACCGTAAAGTCGGTGCACCGCATGATCCGGAGCGTGTCGCCTGAAGCCGCCGAAACCTGAGTCGAGCAACATGCTGCCAGGTATAAGACGGGTAGAAAATAGAGCAATCGCTTCATTACGGTTCGGTTTTAGCCAGGGGTTTCCGCATGTTCAGCAATTTCAGGGCATTCCCGTTGTATATTTTCTGGAGCACTTCGTCTGGCAGATAGAGCCCATAGATGGCCCAGCGACCTTGAAGATGGTGCCCGATCGACGGGTCGATGTATTCGTCGTCCGTTTCGAGGAAGCGGTAGTACATTCGGTAGGCCTCGGCTTTACAGGGCGTATCGGTTCCGAACAGGATACGGTCCTGGTATTTGATCATGAACTTCCGTGCGGTGTAGGGTTGACGGCCAAGCTCGCTGATACGTGCGCAGAAATCGACATAGAGGTTGGGATAGGTGTCGAGCCACATGGATACGCGTCCGAGGTCTTCGGGCAGGTTGGCCACATGGGCCCCGATAAAGATCGTATTTGGGTGGCGTTCGAGGACCCGGTTCCGTTGTTCGATCAATGTCTCTTTGCTCGGGTATCGGGTCGTGTCGGAGAATCCCCAATGGGGATGGGCAGCCAATTCGTCGTACCGTTCGTTATAGCGGTCGATGGGGGTAAAGAAAGCGACAGGGTCACTGATATGGATGATTACCGGGACACCCAATTCGGCGCATTTTTCCCAAAGGGGGTCGATACGGGGGTCGTCGATTGCGACCAGATCCCCGTTTTTATCGCGATATTCGAGACCGAGTTGTTTGTATATTTTCAGTCCGCGGCATCCCATCCGCACGGCTTCTTCGAGTTTGGCTGCTTCTTTTTCGCCGAAATTGGGCGTATCGATCAGGTTGAAATCGGGGTAGAAAAAGACCAGCATCCGTTCAGCCGATACGGCTTGCGAGGCGGCCAGGTGTTCTTTGTAGAATTCGCCTTCCGAAGCTCCGTCGAGGCTTACGCATTGCCAAACCCCGGCTTTATCCATCTCTTCGAGGTAATGAGCCGTTTGGCTGAGATCGCCCAAGTGGTTGTGAATGTCGATGACGGGGAATTTCGGGCGGACGACCTCTGTTTGTTTGACCTTCAATTGGCTGACCGGTTGCCAATCGAGGAGTTTGAGGTCTGCATCCTGGGCTTGGGCAGAAAGCGTAAAAACAGCGCTGCATAACGAAGCGCACCATAACGTCACTCTATTCATTGTTCTTGAGGTGGTTTAGAAGTATAAAATACGTGTCGTTCCGGGATGAGACTTGCGTAGAGTTAACCTCGCAAGGTCCGTCGGCTGAAACAACGTCCATGCAAGTTAATAAAATTTCAGTTATTACGTTCTCTTGCCTGCAGAATTCGGGTGCGGTGACGTTATTTATCGATCACGCCCGAACCGATCAGCTCCTCGCCGTCATACCAGGCGGCAAATTGTCCGGCCTAGATACCTCGCTGCATTTCATCAAACAGCAGGTAGCCTCCCTCTGCGGTCTGGTGCAGTACGCCCTGTTGCAGCGGTTGGCGGTAGCGGATACGGAGGCTGTAACGCCTGCTTTCGCCGTTTTGCAAAGCCATATCGGGGCGGATCCAGTGCATTTCGTCGGGACGGATTCGTAGGGCCGGACGGTACAGCCCGGGATGGTGCTGTCCTTGGCCTACATATACGATATTTCGGATCACGTCGGTTGCGATGACGAAAAGCGGTTCGGGTTTGCCTCCGACATTGAGGCCTTTACGTTGTCCAATCGTATAGAAATGGGCTCCATTGTGTTCGCCGACCTTGATACCGTTTTCGGGAGCATAACTGTATGGGGCGGCCAGAGTATTGAGTTCGTCGGCAGAATAGTGGGCTGTCGGATCGGATACGAGAGGCCGATCAGCATATCCCGCCCAGTCGGCGGCTATCTCAATAATGTCGCCACGTCGTGCCTTAAGCTGTTGTTGCAGGAAAACCGGAAGGTCGACTTTCCCGACAAAACAAATCCCTTGTGAATCCTTGCGTTGTGCCGTGGCGAGTTTTTGTTCCGCGGCGATGCGCCGGACCTCGCTTTTGAGCATATGTCCGATAGGGAAAAGAGCACGGGACAGTTGGTCCTGGGTCAGCTGGCAGAGAAAATAACTCTGGTCTTTGCCCGGGTCCGTGCCGGCCAGCAGGCGATGGACCGTATGTCCGTCTATTTCGATCTCTTCACGGCGGCAGTAGTGGCCTGTGGCGACATAATCGGCACCCATGTCGAGAGCAGCTTTGAGAAAGGCGTCGAATTTGATCTCCCGATTGCACAATACGTCGGGATTCGGAGTGCGTCCTTTTCCGTACTCGTCGAACATGTAGTCGACTACGCGGTGCCGATACTGTTCGCTCAGGTCGATGAATCGGAACGGAATATCGAGCCGTCGTGCCACCAGTTCGGCAAACATCTGGTCGTCGTACCATGGGCAATCCCCTTCGAGCGTGCCGGTCGTATCGTGCCAGTTGCGCATGAACAGACCGATCACTTCGTATCCTTGTTGTTTGAGCAGGTATGCGGCGACACTCGAGTCGACGCCTCCCGAAAGTCCGACGACAACGGTTTTCATGAACCTATGATTTGATTTGTTGACAGGTTTTTTACAAGATATCGACAGGTTATAACCTGTTTATCGACAACTTCGGATGCAAAAATAACGAGAACTGTTGATAAAACCATTTCGAAACGCAGTTTTGCATTGGAAAAGATTAATTCGATTGCGGTTTTTTTGTCATGTCGGGTCTTGGCCTCTGTTGGAATGGGAGCAAAAAGTATGCATCTCAAAAAAGGGCGGCTTTGGGGGTCAAGCCTCTGGCTGGAACGTTTGGTTAGGGAGTTCCTTATATGTTTGAGTAGATGGTTTTGGATTGTTCATAAAAGTAGGCGGGTGGACCATGATGCCCGCAATGGCGTTCTTATGCGACTGGAAAAATTTCTATATTTGCACAAAAGGTCGATGCGGAAGTTGCGTCGTGATGATCGGCGCAGGGTTTCCGAAGTAGCGATACGGTATGGATAGAAACAATATACGTAATTATGAGACCGATCTCGAATTTGAGAATCGGATCCGACCGCAGGAGCTCGACGCATTCAGCGGCCAAGAGAAGATTGTCGAAAACTTGCGGGTTTTCATCAAGGCGGCACTGATGCGGGGAGATTCGCTCGATCATGTGTTGCTGCATGGTCCTCCCGGGCTTGGTAAGACGACACTGGCCGGGATTATCTGTCATGAGATGGGGGTCGGATTGAAAGTCTCATCGGGCCCGGTCCTTGACAAACCGGGCGATTTGGCGGGATTGCTCACGAACCTTGAAAAAGGGGATGTGCTGTTTATCGATGAGATCCATCGTCTCAGTCCGGTGGTCGAAGAGTACCTTTATTCGGCCATGGAGGATTTTAAAATCGATATCATGCTCGACAAAGGGCCAAGTGCCCGGTCGATACAGATCGAACTCAATCCGTTTACGCTGATCGGGGCTACGACCCGCAGTGGTCTGTTGACGAGTCCTTTGCGCGCACGGTTCGGTATCCAATGCCATCTCGAATATTACGATGCCGCGGTATTGCGTCGTATCGTGTGCCGGTCCGCCGGCATATTGGGTATCGGAATCGATGAAGATGCGGCTTACGAGATTGCGATGCGGAGTCGAGGGACGCCTCGTATTGCCAATGCCTTGTTGCGTCGTGTGCGTGACTTTGCGATGGTCAAGGGCAGCGGGCGTATTGATCTGCCGATTACGCGGGTGGCACTTTCCGCACTCAATATCGACAGCCGGGGGCTTGACCAAATGGACAATAAGATTTTGTTGACGATCATTCACAAGTTCGGTGGAGGACCCGTAGGAATCAATACGATTGCGACTGCCGTAGGTGAGGACGCCGGTACCCTGGAGGAGGTGTATGAGCCGTTCCTGATCAAAGAGGGGTTCCTTAAGCGGACACCGCGTGGCCGTGAGGCGACGGAACTTGCCTATACGCATCTCGGGGTTACACGGCCTTTTGCCGAGAATACGTTATTTTGAATAGATGCAGGTAAAAAAGCCTCCTATCAACCATGATAGGAGGCTTTTGTGTTTGGTATGGCCTTAAGGCATTGATTTTCGGAAATAAATTCGGGTTATCGTTTGTTCCGTTTGATTTCGAACGGGCGCGCAATTTATGCGCAAATCTGTATGAAACGTTCCAAATTATGTACGGAATGCTCCATGCGTTGTACCCTACGATGGGCGAGGAAAGGGGTTGTCCTGTGCTGACGTGTCAAGGGAAACCGCTTATTCGTCTTCTGTTTCCAACTCCGAGACCTCTACCTGGCGCGAAAATGCTTCGTTGAGCGAAATAAACGTTTCCGTTTGTGCGATACCTTCGACTTTCGTGATTTTGTCGAACAGCGTATGCATCAGATGTTCGTTGTCCGTGCAATACACTTTGACAAGGATGTTGTATTTCCCTGTGATATAGTGACACTCGACGATTTCCGGGATACGACTCAAATGTTCCACTGTTTCGAAGTTCCGGGCCGGATCTACAATGCGGATGCCGATGATGGCACAAACGTCGAATCCCAATCGTTTGGGATTGACCTGCATGCGTGATCCGAGGATTGTACCTGATTCTTCGAGTTTGCGTACGCGCTGGTGGATAGCGGCTCCCGAGACGCCGCATTCGCGGGCGATTTCGAGAAACGGGGTACGGGCATTACGGATTAGGTGCAGCAATATGGTGCGATCAATGGAGTCGAGAGTCGTTTTTGCCATGGAAGTCAAGTTTTTGCACGGGGAAGATCTGCCGGATATTTCCCGTAAGTTTGTCATTATATCCGTTGGAAACAAGAGTTATGTCCTATTTCCAACGGATTGAGTATTGCATTTCAGACGCCGAAAGCCTATTTCAGGACGCCCAGCGCTTTGCCCACTTTGGTAAAGGCGGCGATACAGCGATCGAGTTCCTCGCGGGTGTGGCCGGCGGAGACTTGAACACGGATGCGTGCCTGTCCTTTCGGAACAACCGGGTAGTAAAATCCTGTGACGTAGATCCCTTCGTCGAGCAAGGCCGAAGCGAACTCCTGGGAGAGTCTCGCGTCGTATAGCATGACCGCGCAAATGGCCGACTGAGTGGGTTTTATATCAAATCCTGCGTCGATCATTCCTTTGCGGAAGTATTCGACGTTGGCAGCCAAGCGAGTGTGCAGTTCATCCGATTCGGCCAACATACGGAACAGTTCGAGGCCTGCGCCGACTACTGCAGGAGGCAATGAATTCGAGAACAGATACGGCCGGGACCGTTGGCGCAACAGATCGATAATTTCTTTGCGTCCGGTGGTAAATCCTCCGATTGCCCCACCGAAGGCCTTACCCAGTGTGCCGGTGATGATTTCCACTTTGCCGCGCAAGTTGAATTTCTCGGTAACACCGCGACCGGTAGGTCCTACGACTCCGGCCGAGTGGCATTCGTCGACCATGACCATGGCGTCGTATTTGTCGGCCAGGCGACAGATCTCGTCCATCGGGGCGACATTGCCGTCCATCGAGAACACTCCGTCGGTCACAATGATGCGGAAACGCTGTGCCTGGGCCAGTTTTAGGCAATTTTCGAGTTCTTCCATATTGGCATTGGCATACCGGTACCGTTGCGCTTTGCACAGCCGGACCCCGTCGATGATCGAGGCGTGGTTCAGTGCATCGGAGATAATGGCGTCCTGTTCCGTGAGCAACGGTTCGAACACACCTCCGTTGGCATCGAAACATGCGGCATAGAGAATCGTGTCTTCGGTTCCGAAATAATCGGCGATAGCCCGTTCGAGTTCTTTGTGAATATCTTGCGTACCACAGATGAAACGTACGGACGACATGCCGAAACCACGTTCGTCCATTGCTTTTTTAGCCGCAGCAACCAGGCGTGGGTGGTCTGAAAGGCCGAGATAATTGTTTGCGCAGAAATTGAGCACCGTTTTGTTCCCTTCTACGGTGATTTCGGCGCGTTGGGGCGAGGTAATTACACGCTCGCGCTTGTATAGACCGGCTTCGTCGATATTGCGCAGCTCGGTTTGGAGAAACGCTTCGATTTTGTCGTACATGATGATTCGAAGTTTAATTCTAACAAAGTTAATTTTTTCTAGGAAAAAATCGTACTCGTGCATCGAAATTATTGGTAGATTGCGTAACTTTGAAGCGATTTTAGAGGGAAACGTGCCAGACCGGCTTGAGGTTTGAATCTGCGCATGCTTCCGGTTTTCAGGATATAGTAAGTATTCATATTAAACGATAAGATTATGAACTCGATTGACACGTATGATTTTTCGGGTAAACGCGCGATCATCCGCGTGGATTTCAATGTGCCCCTCAACGAAAAGATGGAAGTGACCGATGCAACGCGTATCCGTGCTGCGATTCCTACGATCAAGAAAGTGTTGGAAAAAGGCGGTTCAGTGATTCTGATGTCGCACCTGGGTCGTCCGAAGAAAGGTCCGGAAGACAAATTCTCGTTGAAACATATCATCCCGACCGTAGAGCAGTTGCTCGGCGTGAAAGTCGATTTCGCACCCGACTGCATGGGTACGGAGGCTGCTGAGAAGTCTGCCGCACTCAAACCGGGTCAGGTATTGTTGCTCGAAAACCTCCGTTTCTATGCTGAGGAGGAGGGTAAACCCCGTGGTTTGGCTGAAGATGCTACCGATGAGCAGAAAGCTGCGGCCAAGAAGGCTGTGAAAGAGAGCCAGAAGGAGTTTACCAAGAAATTGGCTTCGTATGCCGACTGCTATATCAATGATGCGTTCGGTACGGCTCACCGTGCACACGCTTCGACAGCGCTGATCGCCGAATACTTCCCCAACGACAAGATGTTCGGTTATGTGATGGAAGGCGAGTTGAAAGCGATCGACAAGGTGCTCGACAGCCCTGCACGTCCGTTTACTGCAATTCTCGGTGGTTCGAAGGTGTCGTCGAAGATCACCATTATCGAGAAATTGCTCCAAAAGGTTGACAACCTGATTTTGGGTGGTGGTATGACCTACACATTCATGGCTGCATTGGGTGGTAAAGTCGGTGGTTCGATTTGCGAACCCGATCAGTTCGATACTGCCAAATCGATTTTGGCAAAAGCCAAAGAGCTGGGCGTAAAAGTATTCCTCGCAGAGGATGCGCTTTGCGGCGATGCATTCAGCAACGAGGCAAATACGCAGATCTGTCCTTCGAACGATATTCCTGACGGTTGGGAAGGTCTCGATATCGGACCGAAAGCCGAAGAGGCTTTCCGTAAGGTAATCCTCGAGTCGAAAACCATCCTTTGGAACGGACCTGTGGGTGTGTTCGAAATGAGTAAGTTCGAGGGTGGTTCGAAGGCGATTGCCCTGGCAATTGCTGAGGCAACCAAGAACGGAGCCTATTCATTGATCGGTGGCGGTGACTCGGTGGCTTGCATCAACAAGTTCGGTCTTGCCAAGGAGGTAAGCTATGTATCGACCGGTGGTGGTGCGCTGCTCGAATACATGGAAGGAGCTGTTCTTCCGGGTGTTGCTGCTATCCGCAAATAATCCGGAATCATGATAAGAGAGGCGGAGGATTGGAGTCAGTCCTCCGCTTTTTTTCGGGGATGCAGTGTACATATCGAACAGGGCAGGAAGGCCAAAACGCCATTAGTGAGGAAGTGTATGAGACGATGTTCAGCTGGAATTTTGTATCTTGAGAAATAAACGATTAAATCATTGTCGGAAATGCCGAAAATACGATTGACCAAAGAGTTCTCTTTTGAGATGGCCCACGCACTCGAAAGGTATGATGGTGCGTGCCGTGAGATTCATGGCCATTCCTATAAATTGTTTGTGACGGTGATCGGTGAACCTCTGGAGTGTGAGTCCGATCCGAAATACGGTATGGTACTCGATTTCGGGTTGCTCAAGGCGATAGTGGGCCGTACGGTGGTCGATCGCTTCGACCATGCAATGGTGATACGCCAGACCGCTGAGAATGATCATTTCGTTCGTACGCTGCAACAACGTTTTTCAAAGATCGAGGCGGTCGATTTTCAACCTACCTGTGAGAATCTGGTTTGGTGCTTCGCCCAACTGATCGGGGACGAATTACCTGTGGGGGTTTCGCTTTTTTCGTTGCGATTGCACGAAACAGCCACCTCGTTTGCTGAATGGTATGCCTCGGATAATGTGTAAATAGAATTCCAATATAATAACGTTGTCGCGGAGGTTGCATTCATGTAACCTCCGTTTTTATTATAGGAGAGTTACGGGGAAAATATAAAGCGTGCAACTCGCCTTTCGAGTTGCACGCTTTATATTTGTATACACTGCTGTGTTATACGATGGTCATTTGGTCGCAATGCGAAGCCTCAGGATGGGCTCGACGATATCGTATACGGCTGATCCAGCGCGCCAGTTCGCCCCACCACATGACTATCGAGGTGAGTCCGATCGTCCATCCCCAATCGGCCAGTGTGAGAGGTACCGTACGGAACACCCCGTCTCCGATTGAGACAATCAGAATCTGTCCCGCCAGAATAGCAATCAATACCAGTAGGAAGCTGTAGCTGCGGCGAATGTCTGCGAAAGCCGATTCACGTGTACCGTAAGCTTTGGCATTGAACATATTCCAGAACTGGAGCAGGACGAAGACTGTAAAGAACAGTGAGAGTTGGTATGGCGTGATTCCCTCGCCGTAATAGATCAACATGCCGAGCAGGATGACGATGAAGGCCAATCCGTATCCCAAAATGTTCTTCCACATTGTCCGGGTGATGATAAAATCGCTGCTTTTGCGTGGCCGTTCTTTCATGACGCATAGGCTGGGGGGTAACGCAGCGAGCGCCATTGCGGCGAAGGTGTCCATGATGAGGTTGACCCACAGGATCTGGGTAACGGTCAGGGGAAGTTCCGAACCGAAAATCGAACCGAAGAAGACAACAACGAGCGCGGCGAAATTGACCGTCAGTTGAAATTGTACGAACCGTTGGATATTCTTATAGAGAGAGCGGCCCCACATGACGGCGGTGGCAATGCTGCTGAACGAGTCGTCGAGCAGTGTGATATCACTTGCTTCTTTGGCGACCGAGGTACCTGTCCCCATCGAGAGTCCGACCTGAGCGAAATTGAGTGCCGGAGCATCGTTCGTTCCGTCTCCCGTAACAGCAACCACTTCGTCGAGTCGTTGAAGAAGCTGTACGAGTCGTTGTTTGTCGAGCGGACGGGCGCGTGCCATGATTTTGATTTTTTGTACCCGTTTCAGCAGTTCGTCGTCACTCATTGCGGCGAATTCGGTGCCCGTGATTTCGTTCTCGGGACCATCATTCTCCGTCCATAATCCGATCTGACGCGCGATTTCCCGGGCAGTAGCCGGGGTGTCTCCTGTTACGATTTTGATCTGGATGCCCGCATCGAGACAGTCTTTGACAGCTGCCGGTACATCAGGCCGTACCGGATCCGAGATGGCGGCCACGGCGATAAACTGGAGCTCGTTACCAGCAAGACCGGCTTCGCATTGGTCTCCGTCGAAGAAACGGTAGGCGAATCCCAGCGTCCGCATTGCACGCGATTGATATCCGGTCAGCTGCGCTTCGATTTCTGCTTTACGGCTCTGATCCGCACACATGCCATAGACGATTTCCGGGGCCCCTTTTACATACAGAATGCGGCGGCCCAGCGATTTCGAGTCGACCAACGTAGCCATGAATTTCCGTTCGGTGGTAAAGGTCATCTGGTCGACGATTCGATCTTCGTCACGCACCTGTTGGTAATCGTGCCCTTTATCGTGAAGCCAAAGCAATAGGGCTCCTTCCGTTGGATTGCCGATCACCTTCTGGTGCTGATCGAGAAAAGCAGTTGAGTTGATCGATATGTTTTCGTGCAGTTCTGCGGCAGATTGTTCATCGTACAATTGGATCTCCGAAACGCGCATCTGGTTTTGGGTGAGGGTTCCGGTTTTGTCCGTACAGATCACAGTGACGGCACCCATGGTTTCGCAGGCGTGCATTTTACGTACGAGGTTGTTGGTTTTCAACATGCGGCGCATGCTGAGTGCAAGACTGAGCGTAATGCTCATGGGCAGGCCCTCGGGAATGGCCATCACCATAATGGCTACCGACACCATGAAATATTGGAGCAGTTGACCTGCGATATGCAGCCAGTCCCCCTGCAAGAGCGTGCGTTCACCGATAAACAATCCTTTGATCAGCAGCACTACGAAAACCAAAATCGCTAACCCGGTGCCTACCTTTCCAATCAGTGCCGAGAGTTTGTCGAGTTGTTTGTTGAGCGGGGTTTTCTCTTCGCTTTCGGCGGTCGACTGTTGGGCAACTTTTCCGAATTCCGTGGCATCCCCAATCGCATCGACTACCATGATCCCGTGTCCTTCGACTACCGTTGTGCCGCGCAATACGCGGTTCGACGGGTAAGTGGCGTCTTTGTCGAAATGAGCCGGATCGGTCGTCTTCCCGGTGACCGGTTCGCCGGTAAGCGTCGATTCGTTGATGCGGAGCGAAACGGCTTCGACCAGCATACCGTCGGCCGGTATCTCTTCGCCGCTGTCGAGTACGACTACGTCTCCTACGACCACATCGCGTTTGGGAATCTCAATGATGTGCCCGTCGCGAATCACCTTGACAGGAGTGTCGTCATTGACCGTATTGAGTACGTCGAATTTACGCTTGGCGTCGTATTCGAACCAGAATCCGACTCCCGTTGCCAGAAGTACGGCAAAGATAATACCGATGGGTTCTGCAAACTCTTTCTCAATAAATCCGATGGCCAGCGAAAGGGCTGCGGCTACAAGCAGCACTTTGATGATCGGATCTTCAAATTTTTCGATGAATAGTCTCCAGACCGACTGTCTTTTGGCCGGAGTGATGACATTGACGCCGTATTTGTCACGGCTCTCGGCAACTTCCTGGGCGGTCAGGCCTTTTACATGATCTGTCATAGTGATTCTTTTGGTTTGTCTCTGTTAAGAATCGACCAGACGCTTATTCATTCGCTGGATCGATTTGTATGATGTTGTTTTTATTAACCATGTAACATATTTGTGTTGCGTTTCATAGCATCGAGCTTTACTGCAACGAAGAGCAGTATGGTGAACGCGATCATCGAGGATCCTCCGTAACTGAAAAACGGCAGCGGGATTCCGATCACGGGCATCAATCCGATCGTCATGCCGAGGTTGACCATTACGTGGAAAAAGAAGATCGAGGCCACACAATAACAATATATTCGACCGAATGCCTCTTCCTGTCGCTCTCCCATGCGCATCAGGCGAAGGATCAGGGTACAGAATAGGATGACGATCACCGCACTGCCGAGAAATCCCCACTCTTCGCCGACGGTACAGAAAATGAAGTCGGTACTTTGTTCCGGCACAAAATTATATTTTGTCTGGGTTCCTTCCAAGAAGCCTTTTCCTGAAAATCCGCCCGATCCGATGGCAATTTTGGACTGATTGACGTTATATCCCCATCCTTTGAGGTCCGATTCAAGACCCAACAAGTCGAGAATTCGTTTTTGCTGGTGAATTTGCATCACGTTGTCAAATACGTAATCGATCGTTTGGGTGAAGAGCAACGAGCCCACGAACAGTCCAACGAAGAGCGTGATATTGCGTAGTTTATTGCGGTAAGCGTATATGAACACAGGGATTATCGAGATTCCGGTTACAATAAGCAGGGCCGTATGCATTTCGATCGTTCCGCCAATCAGTGGTACGAGAGAATACAGTACGATCGAGCCCAAAGCCACTCCTGATAGGTAGATAATTTTCGCTTTCCAGTGTCCGTTACTGAATCCTTCGGCCAAGACGCATACGACAATCATAACAATCGCCAGCATGAGCGGGGTAAGCAGAAACGAAAGGATAAAGAGTGAGACCATCAGAAATAGTGCGACGTAAATCCATCCGTTGAATCCCTCTCGGTAGAGCATAAAGAAAAATGCGCCATATACGATAGCCGATCCTGTGTCGTTCTGGGCGATGATAATGGCGGCGGGAAGTCCCAGTATCAAAAATACGCGCAGCAGATCGGAGAATCGGTGGATTGAGAACGAATATGAGCTCATGTAACGGGCCAAGGCCAACGCGGTGGTGAACTTGACGAATTCGGCGGGTTGGATGGCCACCGGACCGAGAACGATCCATGCCCGAGCGCCTTTGATCTCTGCCCCTACGAAACAGACCCCGAGCAGTACCAGGATAGTGATCCAATAAAGCGGGTAGGCGATCATATGCCAGTATTTTCCGTCGATGAGTAATATTGTCAGCGCGATAAAAGCCGACACACCGATCCAGATCATCTGCATGCCATACCGTTGTCCAATGTCGAATATATTAGCGTGCTCTTCGTCGAAAACAGCCGCATAGATGTTGATCCACCCTATCAGCACGAGAGCCGTGTAGATGAGGATCGTCGTCCAGTCGACGCTCTGTGTGAAGATTCTGTTGCTGTTATTTGTCATAGGATGGATAGGCGATTTGGAAGTTCTTGACGTAATCGATCAGTTGAGGTCTTGTGATCGTATCCGTGAGATATTGTTCGACAATCAGGCTGGCAATCGGTGCAGCGATTGTAGCACCGAACCGTCCGTTTTCGATGTAAACCGAAACGGCGATTTTGGGGTTGTTGCGGGGGGCGAAGCACATGAAGGTTGAGTGGTCGGCTCCGTGTGGGTTCTGTGCCGTTCCGGTCTTGCCACAGATGTCAAGACCTTCGACGCGGGCTATGCTGGCTGTACCTCCGGGCATATGCACGGCGCGCCACATTCCTTCGACTACGGGATCGAAATATTTCGGATCGACCATCGTGTAGTGATCTTCGTAAAAACGTTGGTCGATTGAATCGCGGTCATGGATCCGTTTGACGACGTGAGGAATCCGATAGTGTCCCCGGTTGGCAACCGTTGCGGCCAGATTGGCCATCTGAAGTGGAGTGGCGCCCAGTTCCCCTTGCCCGATTGAGAGTGAAATGACAGTCAGCGAATTCCAACTGCCACGGTAGCGTTTGTTGTAAAATTCAGCGCTCGGGACGTTCCCGTTTAGTTCCTCGACGAAATCCGAGCCCAGTTTTCGTCCGTATCCGAAACTTCGCACATAGTTTGCCCATACATCCAGGCCTTTTTTGATTCCGCCGTATTTGCGGTTGTCGACAATGTCGCGCAGTACATAGCAGAAATAGGCATTGCATGAGTTCTGGACCGCTTCGGTAAGGTCGAGCGGGGATGCGTGATTGTGACATTTGACACCTCTCCCGACAGGGTATCCTCCGTGGCAGGGATAGGCTGTCTCAGGAGTCAGTACTCCCTCTTGCAGGCCGATCAGTCCATTGATGACCTTGAAGGTCGATCCGGGGGGATAGGATGACATGACAGCCCGATTAAACAGCGGGTGACGCGGATCACGCAGCAATTTCATGTAGTTGTTTCCTCGTTCGCGGCCGACGAGTTGATCCGGGTCATAGGTCGGACTGCTCGCCATTACGAGGATTTCTCCTGTTTCGGGTTCGATGGCTACGACGCTTCCCACTTTCCCTGCGAGCAGTTCTTCTGCCAGGGCTTGAAGCCCTGCGTCGAGCGTGCTGGTGATGGCTGTGCCCGGTTCAGGCAGCGTGTCATACAGTCCGTCGGCATACGAACCTTTGGGAATGCCGTGTACATCAACCATTTGGATCTTGATTCCTTTTTTCCCTCGGAGCACCTCTTCATATGCTTTCTCGATGCCGCTCATGCCGATGAAGTCCCCACTTTTATAATAGGGGTTACGGTCGATAATGCGTTGGTTTACTTCTCCTACATAGCCCAAAAGATTACCTGCGATTTTGCGCGGATAAGACCGAACAGTACGATATACGGTGTAAAATCCCGGGAAACTGTATTCCTCGAACCGGAGTTTGTCTTCCTTTGAGATTTGCTTGAAAAGTACGGATGGACGGCGGCGCGAGTAGTTCGAGGCGTTTCGCAGCTCTTTTCGGACCTCTTCGACGGTGACACCGAGAATTGAAGCGAGCCGTGCGGTGTCGAACGGTTTGACTTCGCGCGGTACGGCCATCAGGTCGTATGCCTCTTTGCTCTGTACGAGGAATTCGCCGTTGCGGTCATACACTTCACCGCGCGGGGGATATTGTACCATATAGCGCAAAACATTGTTGTCGGCGCTCATTTTGTACGACGAGTCGATGACCTGAATGTAAAACAACCGTGCCGCGATCACTGCAAACGCAGCGATTACGACCAGTTGCAGAATTCGGTATCGCGACCATTTCATATTCGTTCGTTTTTCGCGGAGGGTTTCATCAGAAAGAGCAACTGGCAACAATAAATCAGGCCGACTGTGAGTATGCTACTGAGGAGGGTGCGTAATAGGGTTAGGTAGTAATAGTGCCAGGTCAATGCTTCGAAAGAGAAAAACAACAATCCGTGTAGTAGTACGATAATCGACGTATATTTAAAATAACGTCCGTTTCCGAGTCGGCGGGCGTTGGGAACGCCACCGTCGTGAACGGATTCTTTGCCGGCCACGAGGATCAGTACCGTGCGGCGGCAAAAGGCTGCCGCGAGCGTTGCAATTGTATTGAGTCCGGGTAATCCGGTCAGTACATCGGCGATTATTCCTGTCAGAAGCCCCAGGGATAATACAGTAATAGTCGGCAGTTCCATCGGTAACAATACAATAAAGGCTATGTAGATCAGGGGAGTTATATAGACGCTCAGTTCGATATTGTCGAACAGAAATACCTGGGCTGCCATGACGATGACAAACATAAGCGTGTATTCGATAACTCGTTGCATAATGTACTGTTTCGATAGAAGTTTCTCTCAGTTTACCGATAATTGTCTTGATACTCAAATTTTATGCGGTTATCGACATAGGATAACCGTTTTTTCTTACCTTGTTTGTTAGGAGCCATCCGCATCCTGTGTTTCCTTAATAGATTTCGCCTGTTACCTCATTTTCCAATGTGTTACGTTCGAGCGCATCAGCATAGCGTACGACACACACATTCCGGAGTGCCCCGATCGGACTGGCCAAACGTACGCGTACATCGTAGTAGGTCGCTTCCTGTAATACAAAACTTTCTACGGTCCCGATCATCAGCCCGGGCGGAAATCGGGAGGAGTAGTTGGTTGTGACGATTGTATCTCCGACGGCGATTTCTGCATATTTGGGGATTTCCGACAGCATCATGTATTCGTAACTGGTGCCGTCCCAAAAAAGCGGTCCGAAGAAATCGCTCCCTTTAATTTTTCCGCTTGCTCGGAACTCCCTGTTGAGAATCGACATTCCGACAGCGAATTTGTCGGAACATTTCAAGATATATCCTACCGGCATACCGGTCGGTGTTATAAGCGCCATTCCCTCTTCGATACCGTCGCCGAAACCTTTGTCGATCGTGATAAAGTTGTTTTGATGAGTGATCGAGTTACGGATGACTTGAGCTGCAGTATAGAAATAGGGCCCGATCTGTTTTTGCAGGGTTGTGTCTGTTGGCGTAAGGTTATGCGAAGTGGTAGTGTCTTTGGTAACGAGACTTTGTAACTGGTTCTGCAGTTTGGCAATCTCTTCGGTCAGTGCTCGGTTCTCTTTGTTGAGTCGCATATAATTCGAAACCCCTGAGAATCCGGCATGGAGGCCTCCGACGACCTGGTTTGAGGCAGTGATGAGTTTGGCCCGCGTGTAACTCGTGCTGTTGGCATAGTAATGAATAGCTGCAGCCTCGAGTATGATGAAGAGCAGCACGACATAGATACGCTTGAGAAATAAAAAAAAGTTAATCATTTCTTCCTCCGAGCTGTGGGTCATTATCATTCGGAGACCTCATTCGGATTGATATCGCATCGTCCGAAATGTGCTCCGATGTTCGTAAAATAAAACGGACCGAGCGACATTTTCATGTGCTCTTTCCGTTTTTTTAGTATCAGCCTGTCTTGAGGACAAGGCCCTCTTTCTATGCCACTGCCTCCGCCTGTATGCAGACTGGGGCCTACTTCATCAGGAATGAGAATTTATTGATATTCTTCAGTGCAATTCCTGTACCGCGTACAACGGCGCGTAGAGGATCTTCGGCAATGTGGAACGGCAGATTCGTTTTGTCGTGCAGACGTTTGTCGAGACCGCGAATCAGTGCGCCTCCACCTGCCAGGTAGACTCCGTTCTTTACGATGTCAGCATAGAGTTCGGGCGGCACCATTTCGAGCACTTTCATGACGGCTGCATCGATTTTGACGAGCGACTTTTCGAGTGCATATGCAATCTCATTGTACGAAAGTGTCAAAGTCGAGGGCAGTGCGGTAAGTATATTGGGACCTGTAACCACATAGTCTTCGGGTTCGTCTTCGAGTTCCGAGACGGCGGCACCCACACCGATTTTGATATCTTCAGCAGTTCGTTCGCCGATACGTATGTTGTGTTGTTGGCGGACATAACTCTGTATGTCTTCGGTAAATACGTCACCCGCCACGTTGATACTTTCACTGCAAACGATACCCCCCAAGGAGATACAAGCGATTTCAGTTGTACCCCCTCCGATATCGATTACCATGTGGCCTTCCGGCGCCTCTACGTCAAGTCCTGCGCCGAGCGCAGCAGCCATAGGTTCGTATATCATCGACACTTCACGTCCGCCTGCGTGTTCGGCAGAATCGCGTACGGCTCTGATTTCTACGTTGGTTGATCCTGACGGGATACAGATCACCATTCGCAGCGAGGGATTGAACAGATGTCCTGAGAAGTTGACCTTTTTGATCATCCCTCGCAGCATGAGTTCTGCGGCATTGAAATCGGCGATCACACCATCCTTGAGTGGACGGATCGTTTTGATGTTCTGATGGGTTTTCCCATGCATTTGCCGAGCCTGGTTACCGATAGCCATCAGTTTCCCGGTATGTTGATCGACCGCTACGATCGACGGTTCGTCGACGACGATTTTCCCGTTGCAGATGATGATGGTGTTGGCTGTTCCGAGGTCGATGGCCAGCTCCTGTGTCAATGAAAACAGTCCCATAATCTCGTCGCTTTGATTTTAGTGTTTGAAATGACGCAATCCGGTGAATACCATAGCCATGTCATTGGCGTTGCAGTAGTCGATCGACTCCTGGTCACGGATCGAACCGCCCGGTGCGATGACCGTGTCGATACCCTCTTTATGGGCAATTTCCACGCAGTCGGCAAACGGGAAGAATGCGTCAGAAGCCATCACGGCTCCGTGCAGATCGAATCCGAAACTCTTGGCTTTGGCAATAGCCTGACGCAGTGCGTCAACACGTGAGGTTTGTCCGATTCCGCTGGCGATCAGCATATTGTTTTTTGCCAGTACGATGGCGTTGCTTTTCGACTGTTTCACGATGATATTGGCGAAGATCAGATCTTTCATCTGCTCGGGTGTAACCTGTTTGGTCGTCACCGGTTTTGCTTCGCTGTCGCGACCGCCCACTTTAAGATCGCGTTCCTGAACGGCCACACCGTTGAGCATCGAACGGAACTGTTTGGGGCTTCGTTTCATGTTTTTCATCCGCAGGATAATGCGGTTCTTTTTCGTTTCAAGGATATCGAGAGCCTCTTGTGTATAGGAAGGTGCGATAACGACTTCGAAAAAGATTTTGTTGATTTCAGCTGCTGTTTCCGCATCGATTTCTCGGTTGCAGACCAGTACACCGCCGAATGCAGAGACCGGATCGCCTGCCAGGGCATCTTTCCAGGCTTCAGCGAC
The DNA here is from genome assembly GCA_949283215.1 of uncultured Alistipes sp. GTDB lineage: Bacteria > Bacteroidota > Bacteroidia > Bacteroidales > Rikenellaceae > RGIG1874. Next base: position 21,492 of record CASDSC010000120.1, read on the forward strand.
GGTCTGGCGTGTAGCTACACCGCACGCGTTGTTGTGTTTGAGGATGGCGAAAGTGGGTTCACTGAACTCTTCGATCAGGTTAACCGCGGCGTCGATATCGAGCATGTTGTTGTAAGAGATCTCTTTGCCATGCAATTTATCGAACATACCTTCGAGATCACCATAGAATGTGGCCTGTTGGTGAGGATTTTCTCCGTACCGTAGCGTAGTTCCTTTGTCGAAACTGCATTTGAAAGCGGGGATATTCTCTTTTTCGTTGAAATAGTTGAAGATCGCGCTGTCATAGTGCGAACTTACGTTGAATGCCTGAGCGGCAAACCAACGCCGTTGTTCGAGGGTGGTTGCACCATTTTGGGTTTCGAGCAGTTCGAGTAATTTGCCATATTGGGCAACAGACCCGACGATTACTACGTCTTTGTAGTTCTTGGCTGCAGCACGAATCAGAGAAATGCCTCCGATATCGATTTTTTCGATAATGGCTTGTTCTTCGGCCCCCGAAGCTACAGTCTCTTCGAAAGGATAGAGGTCGACGATGACCAGGTCGATCTCCGGGATCTCGTATTGTTGCATTTGTTCACCGTCCTGCGCATTGTCACGACGTGCGAGGATCCCGCCGAACACTTTGGGATGCAATGTTTTGACGCGTCCCCCGAGAATAGACGGATAACCGGTGAGGTCTTCTACAGCTGTGGCTTTCACACCCAGGCCTTTGATGAATTTCAGAGTTCCTCCGGTTGAATAGATGGTTACGCCCTCCTGGGCCAGTTTTTTTACGATAGCATCCAGTCCATCTTTGTAATAGACTGAAATCAGTGCACTTTTTATCTTTTTCACGACGTGTAAAATTATTCGATTCTACGATCTTGCAAAGATAAAAAAAAGCCTATATATCCCCAATTTTTTGCGCGAGGAATGGACAAATTTCCGTTGGTTGTAGAGACTTGACCGATGATTTATATTGTTTTTATATGTAATATATTGATTATTAGTTGTTTTATTCTTTTGGCGTGCAGGACGTATTGTAGTCAGGGTTATGTTTCGTGGAACGGGTCGTATGGGGTGAAGACGATGTGGCCCTTTCGAGACCGATCTCGTTGAGGCTGGTTAGTTTGCCGAAAAATGTGTAGATTTGCGCATCAATCTACCGAAACATGGCTTATCAAATTGAGCGCGAGGCACGTTGTGCTGTCATTGGATATGGCAGTTGGGCTACGGCGCTGGTCAAAATTATACTTGAAAACGAGACGAATGTCGGATGGTACATTCGTAATCGGGAGGTCCTCGATTATGTGCGGCAGCATAAGACAAATCCCCGTTACTTGCGTGATGTCCACTTCTATACAAACCGTCTTGAGACCTCGGACGATCTCGATGCCGTGGTTTCGGCAGCCGATATTGTGATTCTGGCTGTACCGTCTGCATTTCTCAAAGTGACACTCGAACCGCTCACCGTGTCGTTGCGCGATAAATTTGTCATATCTGCGATCAAAGGGATAGTTCCTGACGATTATGTGACCGTGGCCGAATATATCAATCGCAAATATGAAGTGCCGTTTGATCAGATTGGTATCATTTCGGGCCCATGCCATGCCGAGGAGGTGGCGCTCGAACGGTTGTCCTATCTGACGGTTGTCTGCAAGAGTCTTGACAATGCGGTGGTGCTCGGAGAGAAAATCAAGACACGTTATATCAACGTCAGTCACTCGACCGATATATACGGAGTGGAATATGCGGCAGTGATCAAAAATATTTATGCCATAGCGGTAGGGATGGCAATCGGTCTCGGGTATGGAGACAATTTCCTGGCGGTGTTGATTTCGAATGCCGCGATGGAAATGGCGCGGTTTATGAATACTACCTATCCTGCTGAGCGCGATACCAATGCCTCTGCATATTTGGGTGATCTGTTGGTGACTTCCTACTCGCAGTTCAGCCGTAACAGGACGTTCGGACTGATGATCGGCAAAGGATATTCGGTCCGTAATGCTCAGATTGAAATGAGCATGGTGGCAGAAGGGTATTATGCGACAGCCTGTATCGCACAGATCAACAAACGTTTCGGTGTTGATATGCCGATTGCCCGCGCGGTGTACGATGTCATTTATGGCGGTGACACGCCGGCTGCGGCGATGCGACGATTGACTGCGCAACTCATTTGATCCAACATAAAAAACGAAATAACATGAGCACTATTCGAATTAACATCGACAACGCAGGCGTTAGCGGTGATTTGTGCGCCATTGAGAGCGAAGTGAAGCAGGCCATGCAGACTCTCCACGAGGGTAGCGGAGCTGGGAATGATTTTCTGGGCTGGATCCACTTGCCTTCGTCGATTGACGATGCGCAGCTGGCTGATATCCAAAAGACAGCTGATTCATTGCGAGCCAAAGCCAATCTGATTATCGTCATCGGGATTGGAGGGTCGTACCTCGGGGCGAAAGCTGTGATCGAGGCGATGAGTGACAATTTCCGGAATCTGCGGAAAGGGGCGAATGGTCCGACCGTTGTGTTTGCCGGACAGAATCTGAGTGAGGATTATCTGTATGAATTGATGCAGGCGGCCGGTGAGCACGAAGTGGCTGCAGTGGTGATTTCGAAATCGGGTACGACGACTGAACCTGCAGTTGCATTCCGTCTTATCAAGGAGATGATCGAGAAGCGTTACGGAAAGGCCGAGGCTGCTACGCGGATCGTTGCCGTGACAGATGCGGCCCGCGGGGCGTTGCGTAAACTTGCGACGCAAGAGGGGTATAAGACTTTTGTGATACCCGATAATGTCGGTGGGCGTTTTTCGGTTCTGACCCCCGTGGGGCTGTTGCCGATTGCAGCCGCAGGAATCGACATTGCTGCTTTGGTTAACGGGGCTCGGGAGATGGAGGCTGCCACTGCGCCGACAGTGCCGTTTGCCGAGAATCCGGCAGCACAATACGCAGCAGCGCGTAACATTTTGTATCGCAAGGGGTATAAAACCGAGATTTTGGCGGCCTACGAACCCAAATTGTTGTTTGTGGCCGAATGGTGGAAACAACTTTATGGTGAGAGTGAAGGGAAGGATCACAAAGGGATCTTCCCGGCCAGCGTGACGTTGACGGCTGATTTGCACTCGATGGGCCAGTACATACAACAGGGTGAGCGAACCTTGATGGAGACGGTGATCAGTGTAGGTGCTCCGTTGCATACGGTGAAGATCGAATCTGATGAAGCCAACCTTGACGGGCTCAATTTCCTTGCCGGGAAACGGGTGAGTGAGGTCAACCGCATGGCCGAACTGGGAACCATGTTGGCCCATGTCGACGGGGGTGTTCCCAATATCAAAGTGGAGATACCGTCCATTACTCCATATAATATTGGGGCCTTGCTCTATTTCTTCGAGGCTGCGTGCGGAATCAGCGGCTATACGTTGGGTGTCAATCCGTTCGATCAGCCGGGCGTAGAAGCGTACAAGAAAAATATGTTTGCGTTACTCGACAAACCCGGTTATGAAGCCGAAGGCGAAGCAATTCGTAAAAGACTGAAATAGGAATTGTAGATGATAAAATAGGCGCAGTTCTTCCAAGAGCTGCGCCTGTTTTGTGTGATAAGGTCTATTGACGGAGTTGAGGTGTATTGTGAACCGTCGCAATGTCCTAGAAATGATCCGGAATAAAGATTGCCGGGCGAATTCCTGGATTTCCTTAAAATTACCGTATTGGTTAATGTGTTACAAGAATCCCTGGAGATTACTTGAAATATTTTCGGTGGAAAAGGAGTAGGTAAATCACCCCGACAGAGATGTAGCTGTCTGCCAAGTTGAAAATCGGGCTGAAAAATGTGAATGGTTCGCCGCCGATTCCTGGGATCCAGGAAGGATATACTCCTGAAAAGAGGGGAAAATAGAGCATATCGACCACCAGTCCATGGAGAAAACCTGCATATCCGCCCCCTTCGGGGAACAATGTTGCCACGGAGGTGTAGGTCGATTCAGAGAAGATCAGGCCATAGAATGCACTGTCGATAATGTTCCCCAAAGCTCCGGCCAGTACAAGCGCGAATCCAACGATTACTCCTGTGGGAGCTTTTTTCTGTATCAGGTGGCGTAAATACCAGCAGAGCGCAATGACAGCAACGATACGGAATAGGCTGAGTATCAGTTTTCCGTATCCGCCTCCGAGTTCGAAACCGAATGCAGCGCCGGGATTTTCGATAAATCGGATGAAAAACCAATCGGGGCAAATCGTAAAATATTGGTTGATAGTCATATGGGTTTTTACCCATATTTTGACGATCTGATCAATTGCGAGCAGTCCGACAATCAGTATTATTAGTTTGTTGCGCTTCATCCTGATATTGGTTGGTGTGGGGCAAAAATAAAAAAAAAGGCCGACAACGTATGCCAGCCTTTCTCAGTTTGGGTTAATTTCTTATTTTACTTGAGCGTTGAGTTCAGCTCCTGCTTTGAATTTCACTGCATTTTTGGCGGCGATTTTAATCACAGCGCCAGTTCTTGGGTTGCGACCGGTACGGCCCGGTTTTTTTGCAACAGAGAAAGAACCGAAACCGACCAATGCGATTTTATCGCCCCCTTTAAGAGTTTCGCCCGTCACTTTGATGAAAGCGTCCAATGCTTTTTTAGCATCGGTTTTAGTCAGCCCGGCCTCTTTGGCCATAGCATCGATGAGTTGAGCTTTGTTCATATTTTTATAGTTTTAAGATTAGGTTTTTGAGTCTGCCATTGACAAATATAAAGAAATAAATTTGAATAACATGCAAATTTTTGAGGAAAAAAAACGGAGTTTTAGGACAGAATAAGTGTGTTCCTTAGAAAAATACGGGATTGCGGATTTTCAATAAAATTTGCAAAAACAAAAAAAAGCTATTACTTTTGCACCCGGAGAGATGGCAGAGTGGTCGATTGCGGCGGTCTTGAAAACCGTTGAGCCGAGAGGCTCCCGGGGTTCGAATCCCTGTCTCTCCGC